>NZ_JBFUGX010000605.1:0-2509 GCF_056402675.1 Polaromonas sp. P3_C2
GGCCAATACGGCCGCCATGGGCCGCCGTGAGAGCAAGGTTTACGAGGACGTCATCAACGGCGGCCGTACGTCCTTTCTGTCGGCGCCCTACATTCACGGCATGCTCGAAGGCGGCGTACCCATCGTGAAAGAAGGGCAGTGCATTGGCGCTGTGGGTGTGAGCGGCGTGAAATCCAGCGAAGATGCGCAAATTGCGCGCGCTGGTATTGCCGCCATCGGCCTGTAAACCGCTTCGCAGCGGGAACAAAAAAGCCGACCAGAGGGTCGGCTTTTTTGTTGGCGAGAGCAGAACAACATCAAGAAAAAAAGCCTGGCTAAACAACCCCGAAGGGGTCTGTGGCTGGCTAAAAACGACCTTGGAGGCTTGGTAGCCCCGGATCGCCCCACGATGAAACTGTGCTGATGAAGAGGGTGATGAAACCGTGAAGGCGGCTTACTTGGTCAAAATCAGTTTGCCCAGGCGAGTGGCCTGAAGGCGGTAAGTCGAGCCGTTGTGGTTGATTTCCACGGCCTTTTGCCCGCGCAGGATTTCGGTGCTGTTGACGCAAGCGGCGGAAGCGCCCGACGAATGGCTGCCAGAAGCGGTCTCTGTGTGCGCAGGGGCGCGGGCAGGAAGGCTCAGGGTATGAGAGGCGGGCATTGCGATGGACATGATGGTTAAACCTGTTTGGGTTTCGTTAAGTTAATGATAACCATTCTCATTTGAAAGTCAAGCGAATCCAGGCTGCGGTTTTGTTTCTTTCTGTGTGAAAAACCTGGAGTGCCTGTCCAGCAGGCATGCGTCCAGGACCCTGATCAGTCCTGCAGGCCCTGGTTAGTTCTTGGGTTCAGTGATGAAACCGATCTTGCGCAGCCCGGCCTGTTGGGCTGCTGCCATGGCTTGGGCTACGCGCTCGTAGCGCACTGATTTGTCGCCGCGGATATGCAGGTCTGGCTGCGGGTTTTGTGCCGCCGACGCCTTGAGCTGCGTGACCAGTTCTTCGTCTGAAATTTTGGTCTCGTTCAGGAAATAGCTGCCTTCCGCATCCACGCTCAGGCGAATCGTTTCCGGCTTGATGTTTTGCGCTTCGTTGGAGGCGCGCGGCAGGTCGATGTTGACAGAATGCTTCATCACGGGAACCGTGATGATGAAGATGATGAGCAGCACCAGCATGATGTCCACCATGGGCGTCATGTTGATCTCGTTCATCACCTCATCGCTGTCGTCTTGGGTTCCAAAGGCCATGGTGCTTCTCGGTCACTGAATGAGGGAGCTCCGCGGCTGTGGGGCAGAGCAGGATAGAGGGTTGGCTTTCAGGCTTTTTTCATTGGCACAACATTGGCCTGTTGGCCGCCGGCGCTCACGCGGGCGCCGGTCACGAAGTAGGCGTGCAGGTCATGCGCAAAGCGGCTGAGCTTTTGCAGCACGCCCTTGTTGCCACGCACCAGTGCGTTGTAGCCAAGCACGGCGGGGATGGCGACTGCCAGGCCCAGCGCCGTCATGATCAGCGACTCGCCGATCGGGCCGGCCACTTTGTCGATGGTTGCCTGGCCGGCCGCGCCGATGGACAGCAGCGCATGGTAGATGCCCCACACGGTGCCGAAGAGGCCGACGAAGGGGGCGGTGGAGCCGACCGAGGCCAGGATGGCCAGGCCGGACTGCAGCTTGCCGGTGAATTCGTCGATGGCATTGCGCAGCGTACGCGTGACCCAGTCGCTCACGTCCAGGGCGTCGTGCAGGTGCGCCTTGGTGTTGCGATGGTGCAGCGTGGCTTCGCGGCCTTCCAGGGCGAGCTGGCGGAACGGGTTGGTGGGGTCGGCGCCCAGCTTGGTCAGGCCTGCGGCAAAGTCTTCGCTGTGCCAGAAATCTTCAGAGGCGCGGGCGATCTTTTTGTACTTGATGAGGTCCAGCGTTTTGATGATGATGACCATCCATGACGCGAGCGACATGACCRGTAGCAGCACGGCCACCGATTTGGTAACGATATCGCCCTGGCTCCAGACGTTGGCAAGGCCGAATTGGGAATTCATGAATCAATACTCCACGGGTTTCAAAAAGATTACTCCAGGACGAAGTTGATGGGTACGTTGAACCACATCTCTTCGGCCACGCCGCCACGCTTGCCGGGCACGTAGCGCCAGCGCATGACGGTGGTGACCGCTGCCTGGTCAAGCCGGTCAAAACCGCTTGACTGGCGGATTTCGGTTTTCTTCGCCTGGCCGTCTGCGCCGATCAGCACACGCACGATCACTTTGCCCTGCTCGCCAAGGCGCCGGCTGATGGGCGGATAGGCGGGCTTGGGGTTTTGCAGGTAGTCGGCATCGCTCGACGGCAGCTGTACTGCCGGTGGCGCGGGCGGCGTAACGGGTGCCACGGCCACAGGTGCGGGCGGCAGCGGCGGCGTGACAACGCCTGTCGGGGCATTGGGCGAAGGTGTCGGATCCGGGATGGCCAGCGGCTGGGGCGCGGGTTTGTCGGGTGCCTTGGCAACCGCTTTWTTCTGCACGGTCGGCGTGGGTGGGGTAGGGG
>NZ_JBFUGX010000606.1:0-2507 GCF_056402675.1 Polaromonas sp. P3_C2
ATGCTGCAAAGGCCATGGCGTTTTACACCTCGGTTTTTGGCGCTACGGAAAAATTCCGGCTCACAGAACCCGATGGCCGCATCGGCCATGCCGAACTGGACTTTGACGGCGCCACGCTGATGGTGTCGGAAGAATTCCCGGAGTACGGCACCCGGGCGCCCGATGCCGGCGCGCCGGCCACCGTCACGCTGCACCTGCATGTGGACAACTGCGATGAGGTGATTGCACGTGCGCTGAAAGCCGGCGCCACGCTGGAAATGGCGGCGCAAGACCAGTTTTACGGTGAGCGCTCAGGCAGCTTTCGCGACCCGGCAGGCTACCGGTGGAGTGTGGGGCACAGCATTGAAACCGTGTCGCCGGAGGAAATGCAGCGCCGTTATACCGCGCTGATGACCACGCCTTCCGCGTGAATTTGCTATGAAAAATATAGCTGCTCGCGCAAGCCAGTAAAGGCTAAATCCCGGATTTATTCACTAGCGCGCTAGAAACCCCGTAGCCTGCCGCGGGCCCGGTACAGGTTCAGGCTTCGTCCGTAGGCGATTCCGCAGAATTGCTTTGCCCGAGCACGCGCCGCAAGGTTTCGAGGAGCTCGGTGTTGGAAGTCTTGGCCTTGACCAGCACGGCGGCCGCCCGCGTGGCTTGAAGCCTGTCCACCTCCAGTGCCGAGAAAATCACCACCGGCGGCGGGCCGTCCATCGCCTCAACGTCCTTGAGCAAGTCCCAGCCCGAACCGCCCGGCAGGCTGAGGTCCAGCAGGACCAGGTCAAAGCGCTGTTCCTTCAGCCGGTCACGTGCTTCCTGCACCGTGTCGGCAAAGACGAAGGTTGCAAACCCCTGGGCAATGGTCGCTGCGATGCGCTGGATGTCCGGATCGTCTTCAACATGCAGGATGACGGCGCGGGCTTCGACCGAACCGGCAATGGCGCGCCGCACGCCCAGCACGAGCATGTTCTCATCGATGGGTTTTTCCAGCCAGTCCGATACGGTCAGGGACTGTTCGTTGAACTGGATCCGCCCCTCGGCCGCCGAGGCCGACACCACCACGATGGGCACGTCGCGTGTATGCAGCTGGGCGCGCAGCGCCCTGATCAGCGCAATGCCGTCCTGGTCGGGCAGCTTCAGGTCTATCGTGACGGCGGCGTACCGCCTTTTTGCCAGCTCCGCGACGGCCTGTCTGGCTGTGTACACCATTTCGGTATCAAAACCACCCTTGTCGAGCATCATGCTGATCAGGCGGGAGATGTCCGGGTCGTCCTCGCAAACCAGGACGCGCGGCCGCTGTTCGACCAGTGCCGAGAAACCTGAAGTACGCTCCGGCGAATCCACCCATTCGGGCAGTTCAAAGAAGAAGGTGGTGCCGACCCSGGGGTCGGTATGAAAACCGATGCTGCCGCCCAGGCGCTCGATGATGGCCCGTGAAATATTGAGGCCCAGGCCCGTGCCGCCCTTTTGCCGTGTATCGGAGGAGTCGGCCTGGGAGAATTTCTGGAAGATGCGGTTGCGGAATTCCTCCGGAATGCCGGGCCCGTGGTCCCGCACCTCGACGCGTATGCCCGTTTCGCTGCGAGCCACGTGAATATCCACCGTGCCGCCTTCGGGCGAGAACTTCATCGCATTGGACAGCAGGTTGGTCACCACCTGCGTCAGCCGGTCGCTGTCGACCCTGACCTGCAGGTCCTCGTCGGGAAACTCGAGCTGCAGGTGCACATTCTTCGCCGCGCCGTAGCCTTCGTTGGCGGCCAGCGCCTGCTCCAGCAAAGGCCTGAGTTCGATGGCCTGAAAATCCAGGGTCATCTTGCCGGACTCGATCTTCTCGATGTCCAGGATGTCATTGATCAGCCGGATCAGGCGCTCACAGTTGGTTTTCGCGATGCCCACCAGCGTCTTGACGGCGTCGGGCAGCTGGCCGGCAACACCGCCGGAGATCAGGCCCAGCGAGCCCCGGATCGAGGTGAGCGGCGTGCGCAGCTCATGGCTGACCGTCGAGACGAATTCACTCTTCATGCGGTCAATGCGCTTGAGTTCGGTGACGTCATTGGCCAGCGTGTAGAAGCCGATCACCTTGCCTTCGTCGGCGCCGTCGCCGTAGCGCGGGAAATAATTGACCACGTAGTCGCGCATGCCGCCGCGGGCGGTTTTCTGCGATCGCTCGTAGACCACCGGGTAGCCCTGCAGCACCTCTTCCACCCTGGGCTTGACCAGCGCGTACATCTCGTCGCCCAGGATTTCCCGGATGGTCTTGCCTTCGAGCTGCGCTTGCGTCATGCCGAAGACTTCCTCGTAGGCCCGGTTATGAAAGCACAGACGCTGGTTGGCGTCAGCGTAAGTGATCCAGGCCGGCACGGTATCGGTGATTTCGCGCAGCTGCGCTTCGCTGGTGCGCAGGGCCTCGGTGACACGGCGGATTTCGGTGGTGTCGCGTCCCGTGCCGCGGTAGCCGGTGAATTTTCCGTTGGCGTCGAATTTCGGCACGCCGCTGATGCTGAAGTAGCGCGGCCGCCCCTTGG
>NZ_JBFUGX010000607.1:0-2502 GCF_056402675.1 Polaromonas sp. P3_C2
GAAGACCCCCACGCGGTGCGCGCCGTATTTTTTGCCGGCGGCTGCCACCGCTTCAGTAAAGCCGTCCTGCTGAAGCCCCAGCAGGGCGAGCCGGTTGTTGCGGCAGTCGAAGCGGGCCCATTGCGCAGGAAGCTGCACGCTGTCCGTGCCCGTGACCTCGCCTGCAAAGGTCGGCAGGTCGACCGTGTCAAAAGTGCATGGGGCGAGCCCGCCCCGCCGCGTGCGCAACGCGTCGAGAGTTTGTGCAAGACCGCGACCCATACTGCTGGTTGCGGTGAAGTGGGAAAGCCAAAGTGGATACAGAGAAAAAACCAATCTGAAGAAAAAGACACTTTAGCAAATCACGTGGCAAATCCGGCGCCGTTGCGATGCCGGACACCAGCTGTTACTTGCCTGCGGTGCGCTGTTTGTGAAGATGCAGGGATAACCAGGCTGCCACTCCCCCCAGGAGCAGGCCTCCGGCGACGTCCACCGCGACGTGCTGCCTTGTGGCCAGMGTGGAATAGGCAATGCCGAAACACCAGAGCGCGTTCACCGCCAGCACCCATGCGGGGACGGAGAATCGGCGCAGCAGATGGTGCAGCCAGATGCCCGAAAAAACGGCTGTTGCCACATGAAGCGAAGGGCAGGCGTTGCCTGCCGCATCCATGTTTTTCAGGAAAAGCATCTGCGGATATTTCGGCCAGTCAATGTCTGGAGCGGGTGCGGCCGTGGGCCAGAAATAAAAYACCAGCAGGCCCGCCAGGCAGGTCAGCGCAATGGCGCCGCCATAGCGCAAGAGTTCGCGCCGGTCGCCAAAGAAGATGGGCGGCAGCGAGACATAAACCCATAGCGAGAGGTAAACCGGCAAGGCCAGCGGTTCAAAACCGATGAGGTGGTCGGGCCAGGTGAGGGGCATCACCGCGATCGGAAAGGCCGGGTGCTTGAGCAGGTAAAAGTAGGCGCCGAAAAACACGCCGATGAAAAGCATCGTGCCAATGGCTTTCAGATAGATGTGCTGAAAGATAACCCGCCCTATTTGTGACCACGGACTCTGCCGGGTTTTCTGCGTAGGATTCATGCGAGGGCCTGCTGCAGGGTCACCGTGTGCAGGTCGGCGGCCGCAATGGACTCCAGCAGGGCGGGCAGGACATCCAGGATGACCGGAACACCTTGCGGTGTGCGTGCTGCATTGCCGTCATGCAACAGCAAGATGGCGCCGGCTTGCAGCCCGGCCGTCAGTTTGCGTTTTACTTGCTCGGCATTGGTGACGCGGGTGTCAAAGCCGCGCACGGACCAGCTGGTGAGCTTCAGGCCGAGCCGGGCCAGTACCGGGTCAAGAAAGGGGTTGCGCAGGCCGGCGGGAGCGCGAAAGAAAAGGGGCCGCCGGCCCGTCAGGCCGCTCAGTGTGTTTTGCGCTGCCTGCAACTCGCGAAACATGCTGCGCGGGCCCGTCAGGGCAAAGTAGTGGCGGTGGTGCTGGCTGTGGTTTTCAACGGCATGTCCGCGCCGCACAAGCTCGCGGCACAACTCGGGATGGCGGGCGGCTTTGTCACCGACGCAAAAAAAGGTCGCGCGGGCCGCATACCGGTCGAGCAGATCCAGGACTTCGGGTGTCACGGCGGGGTCGGGGCCGTCATCGATGGTCAGGGCGATTTCCCGCCTGGCGACGGAGGCCTGGGGCAGGCGGGTCCAGTTGGGGCCCAGCCACTGGCTGCGGGGCCACATACCCACGACGGTGAGCAACAGATGGTTGAGGACCACGGCGGCAAGCGCCCAGCGCCACCAGCCGGAATCAACAAGGATGGCCGCAAGTGCCGCCGCGTGCAGCGTGATGCTTGCACGTACCAGGATGYTGGGCTTCCACCGGAGGTCAGGCATGGGGCTTCCTGGCAAAAATTGCGGCATAAACCAGCGCCAGGATGACGCCCGGGGCAACGGTAACGCCCATGGCTTGCAGGATGGACACCTTGGAAAAAGCGAGCAGGCCAAACCCTGCGACGGTGGTCAGATTGGCCAGCAGCATGGACGCCAGGGTTCTGGGCGCTATCGGGGCATGGGGCTCGGGCCGGTCAAAAAACAGCGCGTAGTTGGAGCCCACGGCCACGACCAGCAACAGGCCCACCAGGTGCAGGATGATCAGTTGCTGGCCCAGCAGGGCCAGCCCGGCCGTGACTGTGACGACAGCGGCCGCCAGCGGCGCAATGATCCGCAGCACCCGGGACGGGGACCGGAAAACCACCAGCAGCAGGGCCACGAGGACAGCCAGCCCGCCCAGCGACAGCACGATGGCTTCGTGCAGGTAGCTGGAATACAAACGGTCAGACTCGGTTTTCATGTCGACAAAAAGTACGCCAGGCAAGGGCTTGGTGGCCAGCGCGGCGCGAATGTTGTCGGCGTCGATGTTTCGTCCCTGGGACGCAGTCAAAGGTAGCAGGGCGCTCCAGCGGCCGTCTTTACCAATGAGCAGCGCGGCCAGGGCCATGGCCATCGAGGTTTTTTCAAGGTCGGCTGGCTGCAGCA
>NZ_JBFUGX010000608.1:0-2492 GCF_056402675.1 Polaromonas sp. P3_C2
GGACTATTCTCGTGGGACTATCTCTACAAACTGGGCGCCGATCAGGCCCAGTTATGGGACGAGTACCGGAGGCGCCTGCAGGCGGCCGGTGTTGAGCGCGATGCACCCATGGCCGCGCCCGGCGGCCACGGCTGTGCAAGCCACTGATTCCGCGCGAGCGGTGCGCGCCGCGGCGCGGCGGCGAATGGGCATTTCGCGCCACTGTTGTTTTTCCAGCATAAAAGCGGGCAATAAGCCGCAATGCCCCATGTCAGCTCAGGGTTGTCGAGAGCAATTACTCCTTTGCCCTCTAGCATTGATGGTATGAGCAGTACCCATTTCGGTTTTGAATCCGTTGACGAGCAAGACAAGGCACGCCGCGTGCGCGGGGTGTTTGACTCCGTGGCGCCCAAATACGACGTGATGAACGACCTGATGTCGATGGGGCTGCATCGGGCGTGGAAGGCCTACACAGTGCTGGTGGCCAACGTCAAAGAGGGCTACCAGGTGCTGGACATCGCCGGCGGCACGGGCGACCTGGCGCTGGCCTTTGCCCCCAAGGTGGGCAGCACCGGCCGCGTGGTGCATACCGATATCAACGAGGCGATGCTCCGCGAAGGCCGGAACCGCCTGCTGGATGCTGGTGTCAGCTTGCCCACCCTGGTGTGCGACGCCGAACATCTACCATTTCCCGATGCGAGCTTCGACGTGGTGACGGTCGCCTTCGGGCTGCGCAACATGACGCACAAGGAAGATGCGTTGCGCGAGATGAACCGCGTGCTCAAGCCCGGTGGCAAGCTGCTGGTGCTGGAGTTCTCCAAAGTCGCCAAGCCGCTGGAAAAGATTTACGACTGGTATTCCTTCAAGGTGTTGCCGCGGTTGGGCAAGCTGGTGGCCAATGACGATTCAAGCTACCAGTACCTCGCCGAATCAATTCGCATGCACCCCGGCCAGGACGAACTGAAAGCCCTTATGCATAAAAGTGGTTTCGGCCATGTGGACTATCACAACATGACAGGCGGAGTTGTGGCATTGCATGTTGGAATCAAGTGTTGAAAAGTCAAACGGCCTCAAAACCGTGATCAAGGAGACGATATGAAAATCTGGTCGGCAATTTTTTCCGCAGCGCTTGCGTTAACCCTGACTTTGGGGGGAACGGTTGCTGACGCCAAACGACTGGGCGGTGGTTCGTCATTTGGCAAGCAGTCGTCCAACGTGACCAAGCGTGAGGCGGCGCCTGGTGGTGCCAATGCCGCCAAACCGGCAGCCCCTGCGGCAACGCCGGCGCCTGTTGCGCCCAAAAAACCCTGGGGCGCCATGCTGGGCGGCCTGGCCGCAGGTCTGGGCCTGGCCTGGCTGGCTTCATCGCTGGGCCTGGGCGGCGCCTTCGGCCAGATCATCATGTTTGCCTTGCTGGCGCTGGTGGTCATGCTGGTGATCGGCTTCATCATGCGCAAATTCAAGGGCGGAGCGGCTGGCGCGCAAGGCTCTGCGCCCGGGCAGGCGCCTTTTGCCTTCCAGGGTGCGGGCAACGCCACCACCCCCAAGAACTACAGCCCTGAGAACGTCGGCAACGATGCATCCGCGCGCCCTTGGGAACGCAGTAGCATGGCTTTTGATGCCAACAAATACGATGCGGCAGCGCCCGCAGGCGGTTCCATGATCGGCTCGGCCTTGCTGGGTGTGCAGTCCTGGGGCGTTCCGGCCGGTTTTGACGCCGAAGGCTTCCTCAAGGCCAGCAAGGCCAACTTCGTCACGCTGCAGGATGCCTGGGACCGCTCCGACATCCAGAACCTGCGCGCCATGATGACGGACGACATGCTCGAGCAGATCAAGACCCAGCTTGCCGACCGCGAATCGCATACCGGCGGCCAGGTCAACAAGACCGAGGTCGTGATGCTGGATGCGCAATTGCTGGGCATCGAGGAACTGAGCGATGTCTACATGGCCAGCGTGGAGTTTTCCGGCATGATCCGCGAAGACGCCTCCGCAGGCGCCAGCCCCTTCCGCGAAGTCTGGAACATGACCAAGCCACGCAGCGGCGGCAGCGGCTGGCTGGTCGCCGGTGTACAGGCTCTCCAATAACCCCCGTCCAGGCTCACTTCATGTAGCCTGTTCCCCCCTTTCAGGGGGCGGCGCCTGCGGCCCGGCAAAGCCGGTTCCGCGGCGCCTGCTGGTGAAATACTCTTTCCACTGGGTTACGCCACGAAGTGCGTGACCGTGGGGGCCATGTCAGAATCGGGGGACGTATGAATACCACGTCCCCTTTTTCATTTCTGGAATCCATTGCCACCCGCTTTCAGCCGCCCGCCTGGGTGGTGGATGAGGGGCAGCAACGGCTGGTGCTCTTCCTGAACCATGTCCTGATGCAGGAAAAGCAGGCGCAGGACCGTCTGCTGCGGCAAAAGGGGCGCGTGGTGCATCTGCGCTGGGGCCTGTTTGCGATTGACCTGGTGGTTACACCGGCGGGCCTGGTGGACCGGGCCCAGCCTGCTGCCAAGCCGGACCTGCTG
>NZ_JBFUGX010000609.1:0-2488 GCF_056402675.1 Polaromonas sp. P3_C2
ACCCTGCTGCTGGGCCCCAATTGCCCCGGTCTGATCACGCCTGAAGAAATCAAGATCGGCATCATGCCAGGACATATCCACCGCAAGGGCCGTATCGGCGTAGTCAGCCGCTCCGGCACGCTGACCTATGAAGCTGTGGCGCAATTGACCGAAATCGGCCTGGGCCAATCGAGTGCAGTCGGTATCGGCGGCGACCCGATCAATGGCCTCAAGCACATTGACGTGATGAAAGCCTTCAATGACGATCCGGACACTGACGCCGTCATCATGATCGGCGAAATCGGCGGTCCCGATGAGGCCGAAGCCGCCCAGTGGTGCAAGGCCAACATGAAAAAACCGATCGTTGGCTTCATTGCTGGTGTGACTGCCCCTGCCGGCAAGCGGATGGGCCATGCGGGCGCGCTGATCTCCGGCGGCGCCGACACGGCCGATGCCAAACTTGCCATCATGGAAGCCTGCGGTTTCACCGTGACGCGCAATCCTTCGGAAATGGCCAAACTGCTCAAAGCGCTGCTGTAAGGCGCCACCACAAAAAAGTGATTTGAAAACTTGACCACGGTCAAGCAGGTAAGCAGTAATACCAATCGGGATTGGCCTATTGCGGCTTAGACTCTCCAAAACAAAAAAGCGCTTCCCAGCGCTTTTTTAATTCATAACAGGAGCTGCCATGTTTTTCGGACTGGACCTCGCGTCCCCCCTCTTCTGGAGCGCTTTCGGCTCCATCCTTCTTGCCAACATCGTGCTGTCTGGGGATAACGCCGTGGTAATTGCCATGGCTGCGCGCACACTCAAACCCGAGCAGCGCGGCAAGGCGATCTTCTGGGGCAGCGCCGCCGCGATCGTGATGCGTATCGTGCTGACCATTGTGGCCATTCAGCTGTTGAGCTTGCCATACCTGAAGATGATCGGTGCCGTACTGCTGGTCTACATTGGCGTGGACCTGCTCAAAGGCGAAGAAGATGAAGACGGCGAAGGCCACGAAATCAACGGCATGATGGCTGCGATTCGCACTATCCTGATTGCCGATCTGGTAATGAGCCTGGACAACGTTCTGGCAGTCGCAGCAGCCGCCAAGGGCAACCTCCCGTTGCTGGTACTGGGTCTTCTGGTGAGCATCCCGCTGATTATTTTCGGCGCCACCTTGTTGACCAAGGTCATGGAGCGCTTCCCCATCATCATTACCATCGGTGCAGCTCTTTTGGGCTTCCTGGCGGGTGAGATGTTGCTGACGGATCCTGCGGTAGTGAGCTATTTTGGTGCCGTTAGCGACCATACGGTGACTGCCGGTGGGATTGTGGGTGCCGTGCTCGTGGTGGCACTGGGCACCTACCTGACCAAACGGCAGCAGACAAAGGCGCCTTCCGCCTGAACCGGCGTACGGCCCGGCCGCCGCAGCCCCTTTGGCGGTTAGGGTCGTTTCTTAGCGTTCGCCACCTGCTGCGGACCGGATGCGCGCCGCGCATACCAGAAAACCACTTATTTGCAACAGTCGGCACGCTTGCGGTGCAGAAGTCGCTTGTCCAGCCGCACCCCGTCTGTTAATGTCCATTGTCAGGAGACTTGTAACCTGCCGAAACAGTCGGCGGGTGATATCCGGCGCACGAAATTTGCTGCCGGAGGACCGATAGTACAAAGCAATTACAAAAATGGCTGGGGCTATGCATAGCGAATCAGGACAAGGGACGGGAAGTGGCCAAAACATCTAGGAAATTGAGTCAGTTCTGGCGGGCCGACTGGTTTGTGGGCGTTCTGGTGGTGCTGGCCGTCCTTTTTTTGCATGGCCTGACCGATTTTTTCGGCACACTTGAGCGCCGTTACTATGACTATGCGAGCACCAGCAGCAATCGTCAGCCCTCAGACCGTATAGCGGTTATTGCGATTGACGACCAAAGCATCGCGAATATAGGCCGTTGGCCCTGGCCCCGGGACGTCCATGCGAAGCTGATAGACCAGTTGACAGCCGCCAAGACCAAGACAGTCGTCCACACGGCTTTTTTCTTTGAGCCTCAAACCGACCGAGGTCTCGCTTTTATCCGCAAGATGAAAGAGGTCCTCGGCGATCCTGCTGTCGCGCAAACTGGTATTGGCGAGCAATTGAGCAAGGTGATTGCGGATGCCGAGGTGGCGCTGGATAGCGATGCCAAGCTGGCTGCCAGTATGGTCAATGCCGGCAATGTGCTTGTGCCCTCGGTGTTTACTCTTGGCGAGCCGCAGGGCAGGCCAGACAATCCGCTGCCGGCCTACGCGCTCAAAAGCGCGATTGACGAGAGCAACGGCTTTTCCATTGCGGCAATACGCGGCACCCAGCCGATTGAAGCCATAGGCAATGCCGCCGCCGGTATAGGCCACCTGAACCAGATACAGGATCCCGTTGATGGGGCAGTTCGCCAGGAGCCGCTGCTTGTCAATTATTACGGCAAGGGTGTGCCCTCTATGGCGCTGCTGGCTGCCGCAAAAAGCCTCAACCTCAACACCTCTGATATCAAGC
>NZ_JBFUGX010000610.1:0-2484 GCF_056402675.1 Polaromonas sp. P3_C2
CAATAGATCATCTCGACCATTCACATCTAAAAATTGCGAAGAATTCCCCAATGACAATTGAAATTAAAAAGAAAAAGTCAAAAATATTGGGCGTACCAGCCGGGGTGATTGTTGGGCTATGCGTATTGGGATATGTCATTTCGTTAAATGGAGTTCATGACGAAATGATCGCATTCCCTTTGATATTTTTTCCAATGCTCGTCACCATTGGTATGGCTGCGATCGCAAATCTGGCATTTTGGTTTGCAACCGGAAGCTCGCCAAAAAGAGACTCGCCTGGCTCGCTGACAAACGATGAACGTTTGTTAGAGGCCGCGCAACGCCCCGATCGTTTCTGGCTTGTGGCGTCCTATCGCTACCTTCAGCCTATCACGATGGTCGGCGCAGGCTACATAGCAATTTGTCCTGTGATCGGTGTTGTCCTTTTGAAGTAATGGAGTGGGGAAATGGGTTTCCCAAGAGTCTATGAATTCGGCAATGTATTCATCAACGTCGCCAATGCGATGGCGCCGGCCTGAACACCCCGGAGCAGGTCCTAAACAGCCTGCTCTCGCTGTTCAGGCAGTCTTTTTGAGTATGAAATCGCCTCCAGCCCAATAAGGACGAGCGCAAGCAGCTACTAAATTCATAGCACCTTACCTGCACTCGCAGCCGGCGAATCCGCCAGGCGAGGCCGTCAAACCAGCTCTTCACCCCGCATACGTTCCCCCAGGAAGTCCAGAAAGCTGCGCACCGCCGGAATCTGTCCGCGCCGCGAAGTGAACACCGCATGCGCCACGCCGGGGCGAAGCGCCCAGCCGGGCAGCACAGGCACCAGCAACTGCGCCTGCTGCTCCACCGCGCTCAGGGATTCTGGCAAAAAGCTCATGCCGGTGCCGGCCAGCACGGCCAGCTTCAGGGTTTGCAGGTCGTCGGCCACATAACGCGGCTGGTGCTGCAGCACAAACTCCTTTCCCTCGGGGCCCATCAGCGTCCACGACGCCCGGCCATCCACCCAGGACATGGCGACGGTGTCCAGCTTGTGCAGGTCTTCCGGTTTTTCAGGCGTGCCCTGCCGCCTCAGCAAATCCGGGCTGGCCAGCAGGCGCCCGGAGCCGGCGCCCAGGTTTTTCACGACCAGGCTGCCGCTGTCTTCCAGCGTGGGCCGCACGCGCAGGGCAATGTCGATGCCTTCTTCCACCAGGTCAATCACCCGGTTGGTCACGCGCATGTCGACTTTCACATGAGGGTGAAGCGCCATGTAGCGCGGCACCAGGTAGCCCACCGTGCTTTGCGCCAGCGTGACCGGGCAGGTGATGCGCAGCGTGCCGCGTGGCTCGACCTGCATTTGCGCCACGGCTTCAGACGCCGCCATGGCCTCGTCGCGCATGGCGATGCAGTGGCGCAGGTAAATCTCGCCGACCTCAGTCAATGAAAGCTTGCGGGTGGTGCGCTGCAGCAGCCGCGCGCCCAGCCGCGCCTCCAGCTCAGCCACGCGGCGCGACAGGCGCGACTTGGGCAGCCCCAGCGCCCGCCCGGCGGCGGCAAAGCCGCCCCGCTCCACCACTTCGGCGAAATACAGCATGTCATTGAGGTCTTGCATGGGAAAAGTCCTTTCGCCGCCTTTTGCTCGCCTTGCACCGCGCGCGATGGCGCCGGTTTGAAGGAATTTTGTGATTTTGCGGCGTTTATTGTCTCACGAGTAGAACGATAAGTCACATTTTTGCCAACTTATCAAACACTCGACTCATCCGCACAATCTATCCCATGGCTGCGGTTCAAGGTGAACACGGCCTGAAAACCGGTTTATCCCACCCGATCAATCACTTCATTCAAGGAATTCACCATGACCAAACTTCTTCACATCGACTCCAGCATCCTTGGCGGCAACTCGGTTTCCCGCCAGCTCACGGCCCAGATCGTGGCCTCATGGCGCACCGCCAACCCCGCCACCGAAGTCAGCTACCTCGACCTGGCCGCCGACACACCTTCCCACCTCTCCGCCGAATCGCTGGGTTTCCGCATGCCTGCCGGCACGGCCCTGAGCGACGTGCAAAAGCGCGAAAACGCCGTGTCTGAAGCGCTGGTGTCGCAATTCCTGGCCGCTGACGTGATCGTTGTGGGTGCACCGCTCTACAACTTCGCGATTCCCACCCAGCTCAAGGCCTGGATCGACCGCGTTGCGCAAGTCGGCCGCACCTTCAAGTACACCGACAAAGGCCCTGTGGGCCTGGCCGGCGGCAAGACGGTGATCGTGGCGTCCGCCCGCGGCGGTGTGTATTCAACCAGCGACGCGATGACAGCCCTGGAACACCAGGAGAGCTACCTGAAAGTGGTGTTCGGCTTCTTCGGCATCACCGACGTGCGTTTTGTGCGCGCCGAAGGCCTGGCCATGGGCGAAGCCGCCAAGGCCGCAGCACTGGAAGCCGCGCAGATTGAAATCGTGACCCACACGCAAAAGCCAGCCAACCAGGAAAAAGCCGCACTGGCTGCCTGAGCCACAGG
>NZ_JBFUGX010000611.1:0-2478 GCF_056402675.1 Polaromonas sp. P3_C2
CTCGGTGGCCGCGTTTTTGAGCCGCAATTCGATGACTTCGGCACTGTCTTCGCCACGCCGCTGCAGGCGCGAGCGCAACTCTTCCCAGCTTGGCGGGAGTATGAAAATCAGCACCGCATTGGCAAAAATCCGTTTGATGTTGATCGCGCCCTGAAAGTCTATTTCCAGAATCACGTCGGCGCCGGTGGCGATTCGCTCCTCAATGGTCTGCCGCGAGGTGCCGTAGCGGTGGCCGTGTACATGTGCCCATTCCAGGAAGGAGTCGCGCAGCACCATGCCGTCAAAGTCCTCGGGCGAGAGAAAAAAGTACTCCCTGCCGTGCTTTTCCTGGCCGCGCGGAGGGCGTGTGGTGTGTGACACTGCGGGCTGGATGCGTGAATCCAGTTCAAGAAGGGCTTTGACCAGGCTGGATTTGCCGGCCCCGCTGGGGGCGGCTACAACAAAGAGGTTTCCGGGGTAGTCCATGCGTCCTGGGCGGTGATTTCGGTGTTTTAGGCTAGGGGCGGGGCTATTCGACGTTCTGGACCTGCTCACGGATCTGCTCTATCAGCACTTTCATGTCGACAGAAATGCGTGTCAGCTCGAGGGACGCCGATTTGGAGCCCAGTGTATTGGCTTCGCGGTGCAGCTCCTGGATCAGGAAATCCAGGCGCTTGCCCAGTTCCCCGCCGTTTGCCAGAAGGCGGTCAATTTCATCCAGGTGCGAGGAGAGGCGGGTGATTTCTTCCGCGACGTCAATGCGGATGGCAAAGGCTGTGGCCTCTGTCAGCGCCCGGTCCTGTGCAACTTCCGGCAGCGTGGCGCCGTCCGACAGCGCCATGGCTTCTTTCCAGCGTTCCAGGAAGCGGGTTTTCTGTTGCTCAACCAGTTTGGGCACCATGGGTACCGCCAGCGCTGCTAGCGCACGCAGCTGTCCCGTGCGGTCAAGCAGCATGTCGGCCAGCCGGGCGCCTTCGCGTTCGCGGGCCGCCATCAGCTCTTTCAAGGCCTTTTTGGCCAGCTTGAGCAGCTCATCGCTGTAGTCATGTGGTTTTTTGTCCTCATTGGTGGCGATCCGCAGAATATCTGCCACGCTGAGTGCGGGTGCCTGCGGCAGCCAGGATTTGATGCTGTCCTCCAGCGATCCGAGCCGTTGCAAGGTTGCYGAAGATGGCGCGCGCAGGGTGCCGGCCGAGGTACTTTCCAGCGAAACCCGCACTTCTACCTTGCCGCGCTTGAGCTTGCCGGTGAGCAATTCGCGCAATGCGGGCTCGGCCTGCCTCAATTCGTCGGGCAGGCGAAACGCCAAATCAAGAAACCGGCTGTTGACGGAGCGTATTTCGACGCCCAGACGGGAGCTGGCRTCCGSGCCCGATTCAGTTTCCGGGGCGGATTGCGCCATGCTCGATTGCACGGCTGCATAACCCGTCATGCTGTAAACTGACATTTRWAAATACGCTTTACTAGAGAGAGAACAAGACCCAGACTGACCAAGTCATTCTGGCTCATCCCAAATTATGTCAAAGGTCAAGCCCGCACCATTGCCGCCCGACACCGTGATTGGTGGCTATCGTGTTGTGCGAAAGCTTTCAGCCGGTGGCTTTGGCGTAGTTTACTTGGCCGTCGACAACGAGGGCCAGCAGGTCGCCATCAAGGAGTACCTGCCGTCGTCCCTGGCTGGCCGGGCCCCGGGGGAATTGCTTCCGCAGGTCCAGGCTGAAAAGCTCTCGCTGTATCGTCTGGGACTCAAAAGTTTCTTCGAAGAAGGCCGTTCGCTGGCCCAGATTTCACACGGCTCCGTGGTCAGTGTGCTGAATTTCTTCCGTGAAAACGAGACCGTTTACATGGTCATGAATTACCTGGAGGGCGGAACCCTGCAGGATTTCATCATCACGGCCCGTGAGCTGAAAAAGCAGAAGGTTTTCCGCGAGTCGACCATCCGTTCGCTTTTCGACGAAATCCTTCGGGGATTGCGCATCGTGCACCAGCACAAGATGCTCCACCTGGACATCAAGCCCGCCAACATCTTCATTACCGACGATAACCGTGCCGTCATGATCGACTTCGGCGCAGCCCGAGAGGTGCTGAGCAAGGAAGGCAACTTCATCCGCCCCATGTACACCCCGGGCTTTGCTGCCCCCGAGATGTACCGCAGGGACTCCTCCATGGGTCCCTGGACCGATATCTATGCGATCGGTGCCTGCATTTACGCCACCATGCAGGGCTACCCCCCCAATGACGCGCCGCAGCGCCTTGAAAAAGACCGTTTGTCGCTAGCCCTGTCCCGTTTGCGTGGCGTGTATTCCGACAACCTGATTGAAGTTGTAGAGTGGTGCATGTCCCTTGACCCCTTGTCACGGCCGCAGTCGGTATTTGCATTGCAAAAAGAATTGAGCAGGGAAGGTGAGCGTCGTTACACCAAACTCACCGTCAGCGAAAAGGTTCGCCTTCAGTTTGACAATATGGTGTCTGACACGAAAAAAACAGCGCGCAAGGCCA
>NZ_JBFUGX010000612.1:0-2705 GCF_056402675.1 Polaromonas sp. P3_C2
CCGTAGGGCGGTCCGCCGAAATCCCAGACCCAGTCGGTCCTGTCGTTGGCATGGAGCACAAAGAACTGGCCCGCGCCTGGCAGCGAGAAGTTTTTAGTGAGTTGCTCGCACAGCATCTGGCTATGCTGCGCCAGCGCGCGCCTTAAGCGGTCGTGCTGCTGCCCGTGAAGCACGTGGGGGTTTTTCCTGTCGTCAAACGCGGCTCTTTGCGCGGCCGGGACAACAG
Organism: Polaromonas sp. P3_C2; assembly: GCF_056402675.1. NCBI lineage: Bacteria > Pseudomonadati > Pseudomonadota > Betaproteobacteria > Burkholderiales > Comamonadaceae > Polaromonas > Polaromonas sp. P3_C2. Next base: position 227 of record NZ_JBFUGX010000612.1, read on the forward strand.
GCGCTTCTTCTCCCAGCCCCAGCAGGCTCCAGTAGATGTGCTGGTTCGCGTAGCCTTCCCGGCCGAATTTCCAGATACGCGCCGGCAGCCCGGTGTTGTCAAAATCGCTCGCTTCGCCGTTGGGTCCAAAGAAAACGGAAAGGCCTGCCGGGAAGAAGTATTTGTGCGGCCATTCAACCTGAACAAACGGGGCGTTCGTGCTGGGGTTGGCGATGTCGCCCGCCAAGGCCTTGCAGGCAGGGTGGCGGCATTTGGTGATCGGGTCCAGACGAACCGTTGCGCGGCAGGCCGTCCGCAAGTTATGGCCGTCTGAAGTGGATTTCTCCAGGCGATGGACCGCAAGGCTTTCCAGGTCACCATCGTCAGTGATCAGGTAATTCACGCCTGCGTATTTGACAAAACGCGGGTCGCTCAAGGTGCCAATATTGCCCAGGTTCGCTTTCAGCCGCAGCTTGTCTGACGGTCGACTGGCCGCCATGTTGATGTCGTAGACCTCGGCATAGGTAAACCGCCCCGAGCCTTGAATATTCCAGACAAGGAGATCATCAACGCCGTCGTTATCAGCATCAACAATTTGGCTTCCCTGCGAATAGTCATTAAAGCCAAGAATTTCCAGTTTTGCCTCGTCAAGGGCGGCGGTCTCAGCCTTCGTCAGCGGCCGGGCAGGGTCGACGAAGCGGCCCGCAGCCTTGGCGTTAACCAAGCCGGAAAGCCCGGCGCATACCTCGTCAGCGGGAGCTGCCAACGCCCCCATGTGAAAGGACACAAGCAAGCTCAAGGTGATGCAAATTCTTAACCGAAGCATTTTTAGTCTTTCCATGTGTTCGACGCCATGCCTTAGCCCTGTGCCAACAACACCACCAGCGCCCCGGCGCCGCCTTCGGCGGGCCGCGCTTGCACAAAGGCCAGCACCTCCTGCTTCTGGATCAGCCAGCTCTGCACCTTGCCCTTGAGCACCGGTGTCTTGCCCGGCGATCCCAGGCCTTTGCCATGCACCACGCGCACGCWGCGCCAGCCCACCTTGTGCGCATCCTTGATGAAGTGAGCCAGCGCTTCACGCGCATCCTCGCGGCGCAGGCCATGCAGGTCCAGCTGGCCCTGGATGCTCCAGCCGCCGCGGCGCAGCTTGCGCACCACGTCAGGCCCCATGCCGGGCCGCCTGAAGCTCAGTGCTTCATCGGTGTCCAGCAGCGTTTCCACGTCGAACTCGTCCGAGATGGCTTCACGCATCACCGCGAGTTCATCGCGCTGCTGCTGTACGGGGATGGGTGCTGCTTGCGTCGCCGGCAACGCCGCCTTGTGGCCCGGCAGGTGTTTGGCCGGCAGGGCCTTGACGGGGCCGACCGCGCGCGAGAAGAGTTCTTTCTCGGCCTTGGCCCTGGCGGCTGCTGCCACGCGCGCGGCTTCCTGTTCTTTTTCAAGCTTCGCGCGGGCTTCAATGTCCCGCTTGACGGCCTTGAGGTCCTGCAGGCTTTTGAGTGCGGGCGCTTTCATGATGCTTACTTTATCGTAGTGCTTCAGTACTCACCGATGTAGATAAACCACGCGTCGGGTCATTCAGCGGCAGATCTGGCGATGGCTACGTTACGATGTTCCGCTAACTTGCTGAGCGATATCAGGTCATCGACGCGCGTTCTGCCAGATCCGGATTTTGAATTGAGGGAGAGAAAAAATGAAACGGTCCACCGCCGTGCTTTGCGGAGTCCTGTTGCTCTGCATGGGTGTATTGGCTGTCAACAAGATCCAGGAATTTCGCATCGCGGTCGCCGAGAAAGAGGCGAGGGCGAAATGGGAAGCCTCTCCGGAAAAGGCTCGATGGGAAGCCTCTCCGGAAAAGGCTCGAGTGGACATGTTCAACAGGATCGAGATGAATCCGTGGTCTGCGGATATTGCAATGGCCCGGTTCCTGCCGCAGCGCTATTCACCGCAGGCTTCCGATTGGCAGGGCAAGGAAAAGCTCTTCTACAGCCAGCTGCTGTCGGGCGGAAAGTTTGCTGTGCTAGTTGTGCCGTTCCAGGTTGGGGGCTGGGCTGTCGACAGGGCAAGCCGGTCCATCATGACAGCGGAGCTCGCCGCAGGCGTCGCCAAATCACAGAAAGTGAAAATTCCTGACCCTTACCTGGTGGCAAAAGCGCTTGGTGAGGGACAGCGCCAGCTCAAGCAGGAAGAAATCTACAAACTTGCCGACGCCATTGGTGCAAAACGCATTGTCCGGGGCTACGCGGGGCAGGACCGGAAAAAACTGTCGAGGAAAAAGAACTGCTTGGCGCGCTGAACGGAAATATCCTGGAAGTGCGTGCAATGGCGGCGCTTGAAAAGAATCCCTTAAAACGCCTGTTGCAAAAGATCGATGAGAACAGGATTGCTACAGCCTACGGCACGATGACAACCAAAAAGGCAGTCGCCGAAGTGGCGGCGTTGAAGCTGCCCGGAACCATATGGCCGTTCATCGTGACGCGGGTTTTTGTAGAAACAGACC
>NZ_JBFUGX010000613.1:0-2450 GCF_056402675.1 Polaromonas sp. P3_C2
TTTGTAAACATAGTGTTAGCAGGCCCTAGTCTCCTGCCTGGCGGCGATGCGCGTCACTGCAATAAATCCCCTTGCCGCCTGTCAGGGCGTCGGACTTCGGCAAATGCACGTGGCAGACATCGCATGCGATCATCTCCGCAACGGCCGTTTCGCGGCCCGGTGCCTGGCGGGGGCGGGCAGCCGCCGCATCGTTTCTTTCCGCATCGCGGTTGTGGCGCCAGAGCCAGAAAACCACCAGCACGAATCCCATGACCAGAAGGTATTTCATGCCCGCCTCAGAATGACTTCAAGTACAAAGCGCGAACCGGCGTAGCCCAGCAGCAGCAGGCCGGAGCCCAGGTACAGCACACGGACGGCCTTGCGGCCACGCCATCCGAGGCGCGCCCGGCCGATCAGCAGGCCGGCAAACGTCAGCCAGGCCAGGACCGAAAACACGGTTTTATGGTTCCATTTCCAGGCCAGGCCGGGCCCGTAGAGTGTTTCGGCGAACAGCCAGCCTACAAATAGCGTGGCCGACAGCAATACAAAGCCGGCCTCCACGAAGCGGAAGGTGAGCCGCTCCAGCGTCAACAGCGGCACGCCCGCATCGGTTTGTGCGGCCAGCCGGATGGAGCGCTCGGAGCGCGTCATCAGCCAGCCGTGCACCACTGCGGCGGCAAACAGCCCATAAGACGCGATGCCCAGGGCCCAGTGCAACGGCAGCCAGGGGGACGCGATGGCGTGATAGGTGGTACCGGGGAAAATGACCGTCAGGATGACAGCTGCGCTGCCCAGCCCTGCCAACGCCCAGTGGGCCTGGAGTTGTGGAAACAGGCGGCTTTCGATGGCGTAAACGGTCAGCACCAGCCAGACCGTCATGGACAGCGCCGGTGCAAAGCCGAAACGCGGGGGCTCGCCCAGCAGGCCATCGGCCAGCGCCAGCGCGTGCAGCAGCCAGGCCGCCAGCAGCAGGCCGCGGATGGCGGCGGGGCCGAGGCGCGGGGAGGCTAGAGCCAATGCAGCGTAGGCGACGGCAGCACCGGCTGCCGCTGCAAGACCCCACCAGTCGCTCAAAGCTAAAATCATGGCTAGAGTTTAGCCTTTACTGCCTCTTTTCCCCCTTTCTGGCAGCCTTCCGCTGCAGCCTTTCTTTTCCACCTAACTGCGCCGCGTTCGTGGCGCCTTCCCATGGCCTCAGCTCTTACCGACAAGTTATCCCGTCTCGTCAAGGAAATGCGAGGCCAGGCCCGCATCACCGAATCCAACGTGCAGGACRTGTTGCGCGAGGTACGCATGGCCTTGCTCGAGGCCGACGTTGCGCTGCCGGTGGTGCGCGACTTCATTGCCCGGGTCAAGGAAAAAGCGCTGGGCCAGGAAGTGATGGGTTCTCTCTCGCCGGGCCAGGCGCTGGTGGGTATTGTCAACAAGGAACTCGCCGCTACCATGGGCGAGGGGGTGAGCGATATCAACCTGGCAGCCCAGCCGCCGGCGGTCATCCTGATGGCCGGCCTGCAGGGCGCGGGTAAAACCACCACTACCGCCAAGCTGGCCAAGCACCTGATCGAAAAGCGCAAGAAAAAGGTGCTGACCGTTTCAGGCGACGTCTATCGCCCTGCCGCCATTGAACAGCTCAAGACGGTCACCAAACAGGCCGGCGCCGAATGGTTTCCCAGCACGCCTGACCAGAAGCCGGCCGACATCGCGCGAGCCGCCATTGACTACGCCCGCAAGCATTTCTTTGACGTGTTGCTGGTCGACACGGCTGGCCGCCTGGCCATCGATGAGGCCCTGATGGCCGAAATCAAGGAGTTGCATGCGATCCTGAACCCGGTTGAAACGCTTTTCGTGGTCGATGCGATGCAGGGCCAGGATGCGGTCAACACTGCCAAGGCCTTCAAGGAAGCCTTGCCGCTCACCGGCATCATCCTGACCAAGACCGACGGCGATTCACGCGGCGGTGCGGCGCTCAGCGTGCGCCAGATCACCGGCGCCCCCATCAAATTCTCCGGTACCAGCGAGAAAATCGACGGCCTGGAGGTGTTCGACGCCGAGCGACACGCCGGCCGCATCCTTGGCATGGGTGACATTCTTGCGCTGGTCGAGCAGGTGGCCGCCGGGGTGGACATGGCCTCTGCCCAGAAGCTCGCCGCCAAGATCAAGTCCGGCGACGGCTTTGACCTCAACGACTTCCTCAGCCAGTTGCAGCAAATGAAGAACATGGGCGGGCTCTCAAGCCTTCTGGAAAAGCTGCCCGCGCAAATGGCGGCCAAGGCCGGCCAGGTCGATATGGACAAAGCCGAGAAAGACATCAAGCGCAAGGAAGGCATCATCCAGAGCATGACGCCGCTGGAGCGCCGCAAGCCCGAACTCATCAAGGCCACCCGCAAGCGCCGCATTGCTGCCGGTTCCGGCGTGCATGTTCAGGAAGTCAACCGCCTGCTCAATGAGTTCGAGCAGATGCAGGGCATGAT
>NZ_JBFUGX010000614.1:0-2446 GCF_056402675.1 Polaromonas sp. P3_C2
GAAGTCGATGGTGGCGCGGTCACCGTCTTGCGCCGGCGCATCGGCTGCGCGCTGGGCAAAGGTACGGCGCTGCTTGCGCAGGATATCCAGCGTCTTGTCGATGGCGGCGTCGCTGACTTCAGCGCTGACCTTTTCGACTTCGGCGCCCGACAGGTCGGCGATCTTGACTTCAGGGTAGACCTCGAACACCGCGTCAAACACCAGTTCGCCCTCAGGCGCGCCCTCTTTTTCGCTGATGCGGGGCTGGCCGGCAACACGCAGCTTGGCTTCATTGGCGGCCACGGCAAAAGCTTCACCGACCTTGTCGTTCATGACTTCGTAGTGCACCGAATAGCCGTAGCGCTGGGCCACCACGTTCATGGGGACTTTGCCCGGACGGAAGCCGTCCATCTTGACCGTACGGGCCAGCTTCTTCAGACGGGTATCAACTTCCGACTGAATGGTGTTGACGGGCAGCGAGAGCGTCATTTTGCGCTCGAGCTTTTCAAGGGTTTCAACAGTCACGGCCATGATGGTTCCTAAGATCAAAAATAGTCAAAACAGGTTTTCACCTGGCATGTTGCGGGGTTTGCCGCAACGACTGAAAGCAAGGAGGGGCAACAGGGCCGCCCACAAGCCTCAGGGTGGTGCGCGGGGCGGGACTCGAACCCGCACATCCTTGCGGACGTCAGGACCTAAACCTGGTGCGTCTACCAATTTCGCCACCCGCGCGCCTGAAATAAAAACGGGAATCCGAAAAACCTCCGAATCCCCGCTTGAAATCGGTCAACTCTCTATTTTAGCCGTTATCGGGCCCGGTTTTTCGTCCGGAACCGACGGCCAGAGAGAATCAGGCCGGCTGTGGCTTTTCGCCCATGTGTGGCTTAACTTCCAGCTTATCTTCCCGTTTGACACGGAACCACGCTGCATACATGGCAGGCAGGGCCAGCAAGGTCAGCACCGTCGCCACCACCAGGCCGCCCATAATGGCAACCGCCATAGGCCCCCAGAACACGCTGCGCGACAGCGGGATCATGGCCAAAACCGCCGCGGCGGCCGTCAGCACAATCGGCCGAAGCCTGCGCACGGCCGACTCGACGATGGCTTCCCAGGTGGGTACGCCGCGGGCGCGGTCCTGCTCGATCTGGTCGATCAGGATCACCGAGTTGCGGATGATCATGCCGAACAGCGCAATCACGCCCAGCAGCGCGACGAAACCAAACGGCCGGTTCAACAACAGCAGAGCTCCGGCCACACCTGCGATGCCCATGAAGCCCGTCAAAAAGGCGAGGATCGAACGGCTGAAGCTGTGCAGTTGCAGYATCAACAGGGTGAGCACGATAAACAGTGCGACCGGCAAGCCCGCCACAATTGAGGAGGATCCCTTGCTGCTTTCCTCCACCGCGCCGGCCACCTGGATGCGGTAGCCCGCCATGCCCTTGTCCAGCCACTTGGCTTCCAGCGCCTTGAGCTTGGGCATCAACTCCTGTGTCACCGTGGCACCCTGCAGGCCTTCGACGATGTCACTTTGCACCGTGATGGCGTAGTCGCGGTTCTCGCGCCACATCACGCCCGGTTCCCAGGTAAACACCGGCTTGGCAATCTGCGTCAGCGGAATCGACTTGCCTGAAGCCGTAGGCAGGTAGGCGTTGCCRATGTCGGTGATTGCGTTTCGCTCGTCCAGCGGCTGGCGCAGCACGATGTCGATCAGCTTGTCACCCTCACGGAACTGGCCGACTGAGGTGCCTGCCAGGATGGTGCGTGAAGCCTGTGCAATCGACTGGCTGGTCACGCCCAGCGCGCGCGCCTTGGCCTGGTCCACTTCCAGCCGCAGCACTTTCACCGACTCGTTCCAGTTGTCGTTCACACCGCGCGTGTTGCCGCTCTCGCGCATCACCGCCTTGACCTCATCGGCGCGGTCACGCAGCACCAGCGGGTCAATACCGACCACGCGGAACTGCACCGGGTAAGGCACGGGCGGACCGTTGGGCAACAGCTTGACCCGACCGCGCACTTCGGGGAATTCGGTGGCCAGCAGGGCGGGCAGCTTGATGCGCAGCGACTCGCGCACCTTCAGGTCTTTCGGCAGCACAATCATCTGCGAGACGTTGGTTTGCGGAAAAACCTGGTCCAGCGGCAAATAAAAGCGCGGCACGCCCGAGCCTATCCAGGTGCTGACCGTGCTCACGCCCTCCTCCTTCATGAGGCGCRCCTCCACCCGTTTAGCCGTGGCCTCGTTGGCGGCGAAGGAAGTTCCTTCCGGGAACCAGATATCGACCATGATCTCGGGCCGGCTGGAGTCMGGGAAGAACTGCTGCTGCACCTTGCCCATGCCGACGATGCCCAGCGCAAAAATCAGCACCGTCGAGCCGATGGTGATCCAGCGATGCTCCACGCACCAGTTCACCGTTTTGCGAAAGGTGTTGTAGAACGGGCTGTCGAACATCTCATGCGGGCTGTCCTGGCC
>NZ_JBFUGX010000615.1:0-2445 GCF_056402675.1 Polaromonas sp. P3_C2
GAACCGATCTCACGGGCCAGGTCCAGTACGTCATCGACTTTGCCGGCCCGGCGCTGGACGCGCTGCCCGAGGACGCCAGGGTCGAAGCCATCTCCAGCGCCAACGCCAATGGCCGTGTGCTCGAAAGCATGGCCTACAAGAATCCCGCCACCGGCGCATGGCGCATGACGCTGCGCGTGCTGCGGCTGAACCCGGCCCAGCCTGTTGAGCTGCGCGCCTTCCTCAAACATGACAACCACACTGTGAGCGAAACATGGACCAACCTGATCACACTCTGATTCCATCCGCTGCACGCAGCGCCCTGCGCGAGGAACGCCACCCCAATTCGGTGACGGCGCCACCGCTGAACCGCGGCTCCATGGTGCCCCGGCCCTGGCGTGGCTTCTGGAACAGCATGGCCACCGCGCTGCTGCTGCCCATGCTGTCGATATTCCGGGCTGCCGCACCGGCACCATCCCATCGCCTGCCTGCCCCCCGGCTTGAGCGCTGGCAGCAGGCTGCCCGGCGCCGGCGCACGGTATTCCTGCTGCTGACTGTCATCAGCACCGTGCTGGCAACCAGCATCTTTGCGGACATGCAGCCCGACTATGACAATGCCTGGCTGCAGTACGGCCAGATCAGCCTGTTTGCCCTTCTGTCAGCCTGGGTAGTGACCGGCTTCATGACGGCGATGATGGGCTTTTACGTCACGATCTTTGGTGACAAACACGCGCTGTCCGCGAAAAAGGTTCAGCACTACCCGCTGGATGCGTCCACACGCACCGCGATCATCATGCCGATCTGCAATGAAGACGTACGCACCGTGTTCGCCGGCCTGCGCGCCACCTGCGAGTCGGTCGCGATGACCGGCCATGTACAGAGCTTTGATGTCTTCGTACTGTCGGACAGCAGCAACCCGGCCATCATCCAGGCCGAGCGCGCCGCCTGGGAAGACCTGCGCACCCAGCTGGCCGGACACCCCGACCAGCCGCAAATCGAGGTCTATTACCGCCTGCGCAAACGCCGCACCGACCGCAAGGCCGGCAATGTGGCCGACTTCTGCCGCCGCTGGGGCAAGGATTACCGCTACATGGTGGTGCTGGACGCCGACAGTGTGATGAGCGGCGACTGCCTGGTTTCCATGGTCAAGCTGATGGAAGCCAATCCCAGGGCCGGCATCATCCAGACCGCAACCCAGGCCATCGGCCACGTCACGCTGCACGCACGGGCGCAGCAGTTCGCCTCACGCGTGACCGGGCGTCTGTTCACGCTGGGGATGCAGTTCTGGCAGATGGGCGAGTCCCACTACTGGGGCCACAACGCCATCATCCGTATTAAGCCCTTCATGAAGCATTGCGCGCTGGCGCACATCAAGGGCACGGGCGGCATGGCCGGCAGCATCATGTCGCACGATTTTGTCGAGGCCGCGCTAATGCGCCGCGCCGGCTACCACGTCTGGCTGGTGGGTGACCTGGTGGGCAGCTACGAGCAGCAGCCGCCGGATTTGCTGGCCGAGCTGCAGCGCGATCGCCGCTGGTGCCAGGGCAACCTGCAAAACTCGCGCCTGATCGCCGAGCCGGGCATTCACCCGGTACACCGCTCCATGTTCGGCACGGGCGCGATGGCGTATCTGTCGGCGCCGCTATGGCTGTGCTTTCTCACGCTGGGTACAGCGCTGTGGCTGTCCGGCTCGCCCATGATTGCCGACTGGACGCTGCTTCCCGGCGAGCTGATGTCGCTTTGGGCCTGGACGCTGTGCATGCTGTTTTTGCCGCGCATCCTGGGCATCGTGGCCGTGCTGGTCAACCGCCAGCAGCAATCCTATGGCGGCACCGTCGCCCTGCTGCGCAGCGCTTTGCTTGAAACCCTGATCGCGCTGTTGCAGGCCCCCATCCGCATGCTCGCGCATTCGCTGTTTGTGGTGGTGGCCCTCACCGGCCTGAAGCTTGAATGGAAATCGCCCCCGCGCGAAGCGGCCGCTGTGCCCTGGCGCCATGCGCTGGCGCAGCTGGCGCCTATGTCCGGCGTGATTGCGCTGCTGGCTGTCGGCATTGCAGTGATCGATGCACGGGCTTTGATCTGGCTGATCCCGGTCGGCCTGCCGCTGCTGCTGGCGATCCCGATGACGGTGCTCACCAGCAAGGTCGGCGTGGGCACGGCCCTGCGTGCGCAGAACTACCTGCTGATCCCGGAAGAAACCCGTTCGCCGGCGGTACTGCGACGCGCCTGGCTGCATGCAAGCCGGCTGGCCAAGCCACGGCTGAAGGCGGCCTGAAAATAGCCTGACTTCAGGGCAACCCATGAAAAAAGCCGCTTGAAGCGGCTTTTTTCATGACAGGTAAACGCTATTAATTCAGGAGCTGGTTGCGCCCGTCTTTATTGGGCTGCAGCCATTTTTCCCTTAAACAGCGAATTGATCAAAACTTGGGCATGCCTTTCATGCCGCCCATGCGTTTCATCATTTTC
>NZ_JBFUGX010000616.1:0-2443 GCF_056402675.1 Polaromonas sp. P3_C2
GTAGCACTCCAGTTGCGACATGCCGGCAACCAGTGTGTTATTGATAATGGCCCTCAACAGCCGCGGTCCAGACTGTATCTTTGAGACGGTTCCCAGTTCCCTGATCTCAGGCGTAAAGCTCTTTTCTTTCAATTGCTGGTGAGCTATGGCGATGGCGCCGGAATAGTAAATCGGCTGGAAATAGAACTTTCTCGGATCGGATGATGACTGAATGACTAGACCTGTGAGGCATGCGATAACTGCGACGACTTTCAGGTGTGGCCACCCGGAACGCTCGAACAGCAAGCCTGTGCCGACGGCGATCATTGGGATGTACACAATGATCCAACGCAGTGGCGTACTGGTTGAGTTGATGACGGGAATGCTTTTAAGGATGGCATTCCAGTGCGGCTCAAAGTAGTTGAATGCAATGGGCCATACCAAGCCAACGACTAAGGCCAGCAGCATGAACAGTTTTTGTGGCGCGGGCCATTTAAGTGYCCGGGATGTCAGCGTCCATCGCATCATGCGCTCGGAAAGTAGAAGGACAAGCAGTACTGCGCATGCAGTGCCAAAGCTGTACGCCCATTCCTCCGGGTTAAGCCCCCACTGCTGGTTGACGAGCAACTTCACCCCGATGTCGTGTGCCTGCTGCGAATCCATGAACAGGGCGGCCATGATCATGGTCACCGTGTCTGTCAAAGTACCTGCGCCTGGAAGCAGGTAGGCAGTGCGCGGAAAAAAGGCCATGAAGGAAAACGTGGCGACCAGTTTGGAAGCTGAAAGCGCTGCACCAATGGTGGCCGCCAGCACGCCCCGGATCATGAACTGGCGGAAGGCCCCCCCCAGCAAGCCATGAAGCAAACCCAGCAGCAGCACGGACAGCGCTGCTGGCAGGAGCAGTGTGCTGAAGCCTGAATGAACCCAGTACGCAGGGATGAGGCCTGCCAGTGCTATCGCGACAGCCGTGTCGGCTCGGGACCGAAGCGGCAGGAGCAGCAGCAGCGCCAGCCACGGGACCAGCGCATAACCGTGAAAGACCACATGCCCGATGATCATCCGCTGAGGCAGAAATCCGTTGAGCATCAGCATTCCGCCTACAAGCAGGCCCGTTAGCGGCCCTGCCATGAAGCCTCTGCGCATCAGAAGATAACCCCCCCAAAACAGCAAGCTGGCTGCGATGCAGAGCGTCACCCAGGCGGCTTTGACGGGCTCCATGGCAATGGCCAAGAACTGGGGCAGCGAGTAGTACGCCGATACCGGGTCTGGAAAAAAAGGCTGCCCGGCGCAAAACGACGGGGTGAACCAGGGCACGCTCAGGCCGTTTTGGGTGAACCAGATATAACCATCCAGCCAGCCTGGCAGTGCAAGTTTGAAGTCGGGGCCCAGCCAGCCATCCTGAATCGGAAAAAATGGTTCAAACGTCTGAGCTGTAATAGCCAGTAATACCAAAAAAATCAGCCAAATCCATGCTGATTGCTGGCGCGGTGAGGGGGCGTTCCATTTTGAAAAAAGCTGCATGTATGCCTGGGGAGTATTGGGTGTGTCAGGGCGCCTTGCGCCGGCGCCAAAGCGTGGCAGCCAGCCAGCCCAGCATGAGCAGCCCAAACGAGACCCAGGCGATATACGACAGCCGGTTGGCCATTTCCTGGCGTGCCGAGAAATTGAAAGCAAATGGCTTGTAGTTTGCGAATTTCTGGGCTTCCTCGCGTTGATCTGCACGGAAAAGATCGCCTGGTTTGCAGTTGTTTTCTTTTGGGTAAACGTAGCAGGCCGGGTTTTTCAGGTTCAGGAACCCGTTGTGCTCGGCAAGAACTGGCCCTGTTGTCAGGCCTTCTGCTGAGAATCTCTCCAGGCTGTAACCGAAAACGGGGTTATAGCAAAAGAGCGCCGATTTGCCTGCAGCCAGAAGGTTGTTGGATGTCACTCGCAGAATGCCCGTCTCGGTCTGCATGTCTGCACGGCTTCCGAGTTCCCGGATTCCTGCGGCAAATGTACCGTCCCGTAATTTTTTTTCAGCGATTACCACGCTGCGGGGGTCATATCCCTGCCACGAATAGAACTCCCGGCCTTCAAGCGCTGACTGCGCCACTGTTGCTGTGAGGCAGACCGCCACGGCCAGGCCTTTCCAGCGTTTCCAGGTCGCGCGTTGCAGCAGCAAGCCCATACCGACGGCAAAAATGGTGATGTACACCACCAGCCAGCGTACCAGCGTGCTGGCTGAGTTGACGATGGGCAGCGTTTTCAGGAAGGCATTCCACCRCGGATCAAAGTAGTTAAGTGCCAGCGGCACGGCCAGGCTCAGCAGCAAGGCAGAGCCCAACAGAAATTGACGCCAGCCCGGAAGCCGAAATGCCGTTGTTGCTCGGCGAATCCTGTCAACCATAAGGCAAACCAGCAAAACGGCGCTCGCCATCCCGAAGTTGAAGGCCCACTCGTGCGGCGATTGCGTGGCCTGCAGGTT
>NZ_JBFUGX010000617.1:0-2443 GCF_056402675.1 Polaromonas sp. P3_C2
GGCTAGAGCCTGATTTAACGCATAAATATCGCCCGTCAACTGCCCTTCCTCGCTATTTTTGAGGTGCACGTCTGAAATGACGCGACCGAGCTGCAATGACGACAAATCGACGTGCGCCGGGTCTGCCGGAACAGTCGGACCTGAGCCCGACGGCGTGTTGCCTGACACAGAGGCGGACGGCACATTCGGGTCCAAGCCAGTCAATGCCGCTTCGATGGCCGTGCCAGCCAAACTGCTGTCTATTGGCAACGACTCCGCAGAAACCACCGTTGGCCATTGCACCGCACTTGCACCCAGTGCCAAGGCGACCAAAGGCGTGATACCGGTCGCCGTACTAAACATGCTGCCGTCTGCACTGCGAATCATCGCTGCCGTGGCTTCCCGCTGGGCTTGCAACGTAGTGACCGCTCCAAAAGGTACGAATCCAAGCGGGTTACCTGTTCGGTTGGCCAGTGTACGAGCCGTCGTGGTAGACAAACGGCTGTCCTGGGCGTCAACCAGCACCGTTTGGCGGTCATTCGTGCCATCAGTATCTATATCCCCGCCATGCGTGTGCGCCGCATCGCCATCAAAGGTTCGGGTGTTGACCGCATGCAATGTGGCAATAGCCGGGGCATTCGCCTGTTCGTCCAGCTGCAATACGCCACCCGTGACGGACTGGTATRCCACGCCCAAAATGTCGCCGGTCAAGGTCTGCGCTGTAAGAGCGACGCGGCTACCATCAACCTTGATGATCCGGGGTGAACTGCCGCTGAAGTCGATAGCAGCGATACCTGCTTGCGTCAAAGTCTGTGTTTCGCCCTCGCTGCTTGCGTCGGCGTTAACGTCTATCCATAAGCGCAATGCAGCGAATGCCGGATCTCTCACCTCAAGAAACTTGTCGCTATTCGTATCCAGCCAGTTCAAGCTGCTCAGGGCCGAGCCGCTCAGATTCAGGAGCTCACCCGCACCAATGACACCATCTCCGTTGACATCTATCGCCAACGCGCTTTGGTTGGTGGCCAACCACTGGCTGCGCTCCAGATAGCCGTCGCCATCGATATCTATCAGGGCGTTTTGAAGGGCGGGCTCAACCGGCAGCGCGAGTGTGAGAGCTTGCAGTGTCTGGTGGACGCCGTCGGCCAGCTCTTGTGGCAAGCCTGCCTGCGCAGCAGGCAAGTGGATGCCCTGACTTTGCTGGTAATGTGCCAGCACGGTCTGGACCTGCCACGTCGGAGCAATCGCGCCCTGAGCATGCTGCATGAAGTCCCCGGCCAGGGTTTCGCTCGTACCATCGCCCCGGCTACCTTCGCCATCGTAGTAACGAATCTGAGATTGGCCATTCTCATCGGTCCACTTCAGGTACACAAATCCCTTGGCACCGTTGGCCAGATTGAAGCCATCGGGGTCGTACTGATAGCCTATAGCGGGCAGCAGATTGGGAATTAGAGCGCAGCTGTTGCCTGCCTGGTCACGGGTGTTGGCCAATTGAGCTTGCAGGCCATCGACCAGGTTTTGCATCCAGCTTGTGGCAGTAGCGCCGCCGCCTTCCGTGTCCTGATCAGTGACGACGAGGATATTGCCTGCTCCGTCCCATTCGGCATGGGCCAGGCCTTCGCGCATGGGGATATCGGGTTCGTCGGCAAACAGGCCGCCCAAGAGGGTGAGGACAACAGCAGCCACCGCGCCCCAAGGCCCTATCATGCCCAAGCTGCTCATGAGGCTCAGTCCGCTGGAAGCGATACTGACTCGATCGCCCGAATCCAGCGCAAGCACAAAGCCCAGAGCAGGCAGGAAGTTACCGCCCAAATTTTGGCTAATCAACCCGCTGTTGGCTATGCCTGCGGTGGACGTCAGGCTCTCTACAAGGCTGAGCCCGCTGTACAAGGCACYACCGGCATTGCCTTGGTCCAAGGCACTGAGCAAACCCAGCACGCCAGCAGCCGTTCCCAAGTCGCCGGGCAAGGCACCGCCGCCGCTCATCTTGTCTAGTGCGTTGTAAATGCTGCTTACCGCGGCAAGCCGCTGCAAGTCGCCCATGTCGTCCCAATGCTGCAAGCCGATGATGCTGTTCATCAGGCCGATGGCGCTGGCTGCCTGGCTAACTTCGGCCTGCTCTTGTGCGTCTTGGTATTGCTGGGCGCTTACGATGGCATTTGGGTCACCGGATGCCGCCCGGGGGTTGAGGTAAACGCTCGCCCCTCCAATGTCTTTAACCTGTACCCAACCGTTCGACAATCGGGTGACTTCGCCCACCATGTCACCATCGGCGTTGACGAGGAAGCTGCTAGTGTCGTTGAAGGGCAGCACGTCCAGCCCGGCTAACTGACCCTCGCCGTATGCTCCGCCACTGTGACCGCCGGCAAAGTGGCTGGCTAAGTGGGAGGCCGGAATATCGACGACGTTGAGTGGTTCGTCTACACCGTGACCACCATCAGTAACCACAGCGTTGTCGGTGTGAGTC
>NZ_JBFUGX010000618.1:0-2442 GCF_056402675.1 Polaromonas sp. P3_C2
ACCGTGCATGTTGACTATTACGGCTCCATGGTGCCGATCAGCCAGGTGGCCAATGTGTCGCTGCTCGACGCCCGCACCATCAGCGTCTCGCCCTGGGAAAAAGGCATGGGCGCCAAGATCGAAAAGGCCATCCGTGATTCAGACCTGGGACTCAATCCGGCCGCGCAGGGTGACCTGATCCGCGTGCCCATGCCGGCCATGACCGAAGAGCGCCGCCGCGAACTCACCAAGGTCGTGCGCGCCGAAGGGGAGCACGCCAAAGTGGCTATTCGCAACCTGCGCCGCGATGCCAATGATGGCGTCAAGAAACTCGTCAAGGACAAGCTCGCTTCTGAAGACGACGAACGCCGTTCGCAGGACGATATCCAGAAGTTCACGGATCGTTTCATTGCCGAAGTCGACAAACTGGTCGCCGGCAAGGAACAAGACATCATGGCGGTTTGACGCCTCGTCGTCTGGCCTGATTCACCATGGCCACCACCCATCCCATAGTCCCGCACCACGTTGCCATCGTTATGGATGGCAATGGCCGGTGGGCGACCAAACGGTTTTTACCCCGCATTGCGGGCCACAAGCAGGGCGTTGATTCGCTCAGCCGCTGCGTTCGCGCATGCCTGGACCGCGGCATCGGCGTCCTCACGGTTTTCGCTTTTTCTTCGGAGAACTGGAACCGGCCGGCAGAAGAGGTGTCCGGGCTGATGGAGTTGCTTGCCTATTCTCTTTCCAAGGAAGTCCCCAGCCTGAATGCCAACGGCGTGCAACTGCGTTTTGTCGGAGACCGCCTGCGGCTTTCCGAGAAAKTCCAGGCAGGGCTGGCGCAAGCTGAGCTCGACACCTCGACCAACCAGCGGCTGGTTTTTAATGTGTGCTTCAACTACGGTGGTCGCTGGGATATTGCCCAGGCTGCCAACAGATTGGCCAGCCGCGGTGAAGCCATTACCGAGCTGTCGCTGGACAGGGAGATGGCGCTGGCGCACGTGCCGGACCCGGATCTGCTGATTCGCACAGGCGGTGAGTTGCGGATCAGTAATTTTTTGCTGTGGCAGGCAGCTTATTCAGAGCTGCATTTCTCCGACAAGTTGTGGCCTGAATTTGACGAGGCGGCGCTGGACGAGGCGATAGCCGTCTTTCGGACTCGCGAACGACGCTTCGGCAAGACCTCCGCCCAGGTCAGTGGCCGCAGTACCAATGAAAATACAAAGGCTGCCTGATGCTTAAACAGCGCGTGATCACAGCGATTGTCCTTCTGGCTATTTTGCTGCCAGCCCTTTTCTACAAGACGCCAGAGCCCTTTTGTGCCGTCGCGCTGCTGCTGATTGCTGCGGGTGCCTGGGAGTGGGGCCGGCTGAACGCACTCGGGCAGGGGGTCTCACTGGGGCTCGCCGCCGTTTGTGTCGGGCTGTGCGCGCTGGCATGGTACGTTGGCCTGCTCGCAAAGCCCCTGCCGCTTCTTTGGGCTGCTGCAGGTGCCGCTTGGGTGCTTGCCGGTGGCTGGTTGTTGCGCAATGGTGTGGCGGGCTGGCCGCGTGTACCCAAAGTAATTCGCCTTCCGGGGGGGCTGGCTGCGTTGTTGGTTGCATGGCTGGCTGTGGCCCAGGCTCGTGTGGCGGGCATTGACTTTTTGCTGTCCGTTCTGCTGCTGGTCTGGGTGGCCGATATCTTTGCCTATTTTGCAGGCCGTGCCCTGGGAGGCCGGTTCAGCAAGGGCAAGCTGGCTCCTTCGATCRGTCCTGGTAAAAGCTGGGAGGGCGTGTGGGGCGGCATGGCCGGTGTGGTGGCGCTGTCGCTGGCCTGGGTCTGGCTGGGCCGTGCGGGCATTGGCGGTGGCTTCTGGGCTGACGCCACGCTTTACAGCCGGCTGGCTGATCATCACGGCATGGCCGTCATGCTGCTGGCGGTTATTTTCCTGGCCGCCATGAGTGTGGTTGGCGATCTGGTCGAGTCTCTTATCAAGCGCAGTGCCGGGGTTAAAGACTCCAGCGGCCTGTTGCCGGGCCACGGCGGCGTGCTCGACCGGGTCGACGCGCTATTGCCCACGCTGCCCCTGGCGATGATGCTGGTTACCCTTTAGGCTTTGCTCCCGTATGTCCTTTGAAAAGCAGCGTGTGACCGTTTTGGGCTCCACGGGGTCCATTGGTGTCAACACGCTTGATGTCATCGCCCGCCATCCTGAGCGCTTTGAGGTGTTTGCCCTCAGCGCGGCAACCCAAACGGACTTGATGCTGGCGCAGTGCGCCCAGTTCAAACCCCAATACGCGGTTATGGCCAGTGAGCCGCATGCCCGTTTGCTGGCCGAGAAGATCAAGACAAATCAGCTACCGGTGCAGGTTCTATGGGCGCAAGATGCTCTCGAAATGATAGCGTCGCACGAGTTGGTGGATACCGTGATGGCCGCTATTGTGGGCGCTGCCGGGTTGGGTCCGTGCATGGCGGCCGCAAAGG
>NZ_JBFUGX010000619.1:0-2430 GCF_056402675.1 Polaromonas sp. P3_C2
GAGGATCAGCACGGTCTTGATGCCGCCCCTCAAGGCAGCGAGCAGTTTTTCCTTCAGCCCGCCGATGGCCGTGACCTCGCCGCGCAACGTGATCTCGCCCGTCATGGCCACATCACCGCGCACAGGGATACCCGTCATCGCTGAAACAAAAGCGGTGGTCATCGCGGCACCCGCGCTTGGGCCGTCCTTCGGTGTTGCCCCGTCCGGTACGTGGATATGGATATCGCGCTTTTCAAACATCTCGTCCTTGATGCCGAGAACCTTGGAACGGCTGCGCACCACCGTGCGTGCGGCCTCAACGGATTCCTTCATGACATCGCCCAGCGATCCCGTACGTGTGATCACGCCCTTGCCGGGCATCATGGCAGCCTCAATCGTCAGCAAGTCGCCGCCGACTTCCGTCCACGCCAGCCCCACCACCTGGCCGACCTGGTTTTGTTGTTCGGCACGACCATAGTTGAACTTGCGCACGCCCAGAAAATCGTTGAGGTTATCGGGTGTCACGACGACCTTGGGTGTCATCTTCTTGAGCTGGATACCCTTGACCACCTTGCGGCAGATCTTGGAGAGTTCGCGCTCAAGCGAGCGCACGCCGGCTTCACGTGTGTAGTAACGCACGATGTCACGCACCGCCTGCTCCTGCACTTCAAGCTCTTCTTCCTTCACGCCGTTGTTCTTGACCTGCTTGGGCAACAGATAGCGCATTGCGATGCTGGTCTTTTCGTCTTCGGTGTAACCGGAAAGGCGAATCACCTCCATGCGGTCCAGCAAGGCTGGCGGAATGTTCATCGAGTTCGAGGTGGCCACGAACATCACGTCGCTCAGGTCGAAGTCCACCTCGACATAGTGGTCACCGAAGGTGTGATTCTGCTCAGGGTCGAGCACCTCCAGCAGCGCGCTGGACGGGTCGCCACGGAAGTCGGTGCCCAGCTTGTCGATCTCATCCAGCAGGAACAGCGGATTGCGCGTGCCGGCCTTGGTCAGGCTCTGCAGGACCTTGCCCGGCAAAGCGCCAATATAGGTACGGCGATGGCCGCGGATTTCAGCTTCATCGCGCATGCCGCCCAAAGCCATACGCACATACTTGCGGCCCGTGGCCTTGGCGATCGACTGGCCCAGGGAGGTTTTGCCGACCCCGGGAGGCCCAACCAGGCACAGGATAGGAGCCTTGAGCTTGTCCACGCGCTGCTGCACCGCAAGATACTCAACAATGCGGTCTTTGACTTTTTCAAGACCATAGTGGTCTTCGTTGAGAACGTTCTCGGCGTTGCCCAGGTCGTGTTTGATCTTGGTCTTTTTGCTCCACGGCAGGCCGGTCAGCACATCGATATAGGTGCGCACCACGGTCGCCTCCGCGGACATCGGCGACATGAGTTTGAGCTTCTTGAGCTCGCTCTCGGCCTTTTTACGGGCTTCCTGCGGCATCTTGGCGGTCTTGATCTTTTTCTCGATCTCTTCGATGTCCGCCCCCTCTTCGCCTTCGCCCAGTTCCTTCTGGATGGCCTTGACCTGCTCGTTGAGGTAAAAATCGCGCTGGTTCTTTTCCATCTGGCGCTTCACACGCCCGCGGATTTTTTTGTCGACGTTGAGGATGTCGACCTCACGCTCAAGCTGTTCGTACAGGTTCTCCAGCCGGGCCTTGACATTGTCAAGATCCAGGATCACCTGCTTCGCATCCAGCTTGAGCGGCAGGTGCGCGGCAATCGTGTCGGCCAGGCGTCCCGCATCGTCGATGCTGGAAATCGAGGTCAGTATCTCGGGCGGAATCTTCTTGTTCAATTTGACGTAATGGTCAAACTGCTGCATCACGGCACGGCGCAATGCTTCTATCTCACTGGTCTTGTCACCGGCGATCACAACCACGGGCTCTACAGGTGTGACATTGGCCGTGAAATGCTGCTCGCCCTCTTCGATCTTGTTCACACTGGCGCGCTGCTGTCCTTCCACCAAAACCTTGACAGTACCGTCAGGCAATTTGAGCAGTTGCAGGATCGTGGCAACGCAGCCCACCTGGAACATATCTTCCACCGAAGGCTCATCCTTGGCCGCAGCCTTCTGCGCCACCAGCATGATGCGGCGCTCGGCCTCCATCGCCGACTCCAGCGCCTTGATGCTCTTGGGGCGGCCCACGAACAGGGGGATCACCATGTGCGGAAAGACCACCACATCCCGCAAAGGCAGGAGGGGAAGGTCAATGGGGGTGGAAGGCAATGAAGTTTGTCCGGACATATAAACCTTAAACGTTAGCCGTGACGGCCAGTTGCATGGCCCGGCGAAACACAATCAACCCAGACATGGGGCGCAGGAGGCGCTTTTCAAGCATTCCGGCCAGCCTTTTGGGATGTTCAGGCTTTCTTGGCCGCTTCACGGTACACAAGCAAGGGGGCTTTGTTTTCTTCGATTGTGGACTCGTCCACCACCACTTTATCC
>NZ_JBFUGX010000620.1:0-2421 GCF_056402675.1 Polaromonas sp. P3_C2
GCGCATGCCCCTTATGGGCTGCGGGCGAATTCTTCTTGAAATTCCAAGGGGCCGCTATCACAGGCGGGGCGACGCAGGCCGCGTCTGCGCCTCACCTGTCTGCGCCCGTCTCAGGCATAACGCTTGTTACGCAGGTTGTTTTTCATTTCCTTGAGCAACGGTTGCAGCTTGCTGCCGATGCGCAGTGCCACACAGGTTGCCAGGATGTCGATGATCATCAGGTGCATCAGGCGCGACACCATGGGGCTGTAGCGGTCGTAGCCCTCGGGGTGGTCGGCTGCCAGGTGGATGTTGCCGGCCGCGGCCAACGGCGAACCGGTGACCGTGATGACGATCGTGGTCGCGCCGTTCTTGCGGGCGATGTCGCAGGCGTCCATCAAATCGCGCGTGCGGCCAGAGTTGGAGATCACCACCACGCAGTCGCCCGGCCCCAGCAGCGAGGCGCTCATCACCTGCATGTGGCCGTCGCTGTAGGCGATGCTGGTGATGCCCAGGCGAAAGAACTTGTGCTGCGCATCCTGCGCCACGATGCCCGAATTGCCCACGCCGAAGAACTCAATCCGCTTGCCGGTGTTGTAAGTGGCCAGCAACGCGTCGGCGGCCCGTTCAACGGCTACGGAACTCGCGTCGTTGCGGTATTTCAAAAACGCCGCTACCGTGTTGTCGATCACCTTGACCATCACGTCGCCGGTCTTGTCGTCCGCGTCCACGCTGCGGTGGATGAAAGGTACGCCCTCACTCACGCTGCCCGCCAGCTTGAGCTTGAAGTCCGACAGCCCGTCATAACCCATGCTGCGGCAAAACCGCACCACAGTCGGCTTGCTCACATGCGAGCGGCTCGCCAGCTCCGTGATCGGCAAATTGGCAAATGCCCGCGGATCGGCCAGCACCAACCGGCCCACGCGTTGCTCCGCTGGCGCCAGTGACGGCAATGAAGCCTTTATTCGATCAAGCACGGGAACTGTCCTCCCTACGCTGCAAGATCTCACAGGTCTGCCAAATACCAGTCCGAGCCGCGGAACCGGCTTTGCCGGGCCGCAGGCGGGGCGCCCCCTCGGGGGGCAGCGAACCACACGCAGTGGGGAGCATGGGGGCTAACATTCTTCGGACCAGCAATAGCCGTCTCTGGCAATCATCGCGCTCGCAGCGCTGGGCCCCCAGGTGCCGGCGGCATAAGGCCGTGGCGCACTCGCCTGGCTGCTCCAGCTGTCCATGATGGGCTCGACCCAGCGCCAGGCTTCTTCCTGCTCGTCGCTGCGCACGAAAAGATTCAAGCGCCCGTCGATCACATCCAGCAGCAGCCGTTCATAAGCGCCCACGCGCTCGGAGCCAAAGCGTTTGTCAAAATCCAGGTCCAGTTGCACCGGCGCCAGCGAAGGCGTGCCGCGGCCTCCCGTGCGCTGGTCGGCACCCTGCGCAAGCAGGTGCAGCTCCAGGCCGTCCTTGGGTTGCAGGTTGATCACCAGCCGGTTGGCCACATTGGAGCCTGCCAGCGCCGACTTGAAAATCGCGTGCGGCGCGGGGCGAAAGTTCACCTCGATGTGCGCATCGCGGCCGGCCAGGCGCTTGCCGGTGCGGATGTAAAACGGTACACCGGCCCAGCGCCAGTTGGCGATCTCGGTGCGCAGGGCCACAAAGGTTTCGGTCCTGCTGTCAGGGGGCACGCCTTTTTCGTCGCGGTAGCCGGGCACGGCTTCGCCGTCGATGTTGCCGGCCGCGTACTGGCCGCGCACCACATGCTGGCTCAGCGTTTCAGGCGTCCAGGCCTTCAGCGATCGCAATACCTTGAGCTTTTCGTCACGGATGGCATCGGCGTGCGAGTTGATGGGTGGTTCCATGCCGATGGCGCACAGCAGCTGCAGCGCATGGTTTTGCACCATGTCGCGCAGCGCGCCGGTGCTGTCGTAAAACGCACCGCGCTTTTCCACGCCCAGGTCTTCGGCGATGGTGATCTGGATGTTGGCAATCGTCTCGCGGCGCCACAGCGGTTCAAAGAGCGAATTGCCAAAGCGCAGCGCAAACAGGTTCTGCACCGACGGCTTGCCCAGGTAGTGGTCGATGCGAAAGATCTGCTGCTCGCTCAAAACACTGCGTACCGTCTTGTTGATGGCGCGGTTGGACGCCAGGTCGTGGCCCAGCGGCTTTTCCAGCACCACGCGCGTCTGCGGGCCATTGAGGCCCGCGGCGGCGATCTGCTCGCAGACCGTGGTGAAGAGGCTGGGCGCGGTGGCCACGTACATCACCACCACGTCGGCGGGCCGCTGCTGCAGTTTCGCAGCCAGCGCGGCATAGTCGGCCGGGTTGGACAGGTCCATGCGCAGGTAGCCCAACATCGCCGCGAAGCGCGAGAACTCCTCTTCGCTCGGCCGCTTGGCCAGCTCGACATTGTCAAACCGGGACTTGATCAGCGCGCGGTACTGG
>NZ_JBFUGX010000621.1:0-2418 GCF_056402675.1 Polaromonas sp. P3_C2
GCGTATGGGCGCAAATTCATGAAAGGCCCGGGTGGCGCGCGCCACCAGCAAGGGCACATTCTTTTCGGTGTAACGCTTGTCGGCACCGAAGTCTTTGGAGTCAGACCAGTTATTGGCCACCTCGTGGTCATCCCATTGCCAGATTTGCGGCACTTCAGCTGCCATGCGGCGCACATTGGTGTCCATCAGGTTGTAGCGATAGCGGCCGCGGTACTCGTTGAGTGTTTCCGCGACCTTGCTGACCTCTTCGGTGACCACGTTGTTCCAGAGGGAACCATCAGCAAGCTTGACCTGCGCCGTGATGGGACCATCGGCGTAAATCGTGTCGCCACAATGCAGGAAGAAGTCAGGGTTGACCTTTCGCATCTGCTCGTAGATTTTCATGCCGCCCCATGCCTCGTTGATGCCCCAGCCTTGCCCGGCCGTATCGCCACTCCATGTGAAGCGCACGTCGCGTACAGCCTTGGCCCCTGCGCCGGCAGGCAGACGCAGGTGGCCGGCCACGGCTTCAGACAGCACACGTTCGTTATGCAGGTCTTGCAGCACCACCCGGTAGAAAATTTCCTGGCCCGCCGGCAGGCCCGTCAGGTCCACGCGCCCGGTGAAGTCGGTGTCGTCCATCAGGTAAGGGCCCCGCACGCGCGTGGCATTGGTAAAACTGGCGGTCGTTGCCCACTCGAGCCAAAGGCGTGAAGGCCGGTCGCTGCGGGTCCATATCACCGCGCCGTCCGCTTTTGGGTCGCCACTTTGAACCCCGTGGGCCATTTGGGGCCGCATGGCTTCGCGCGTGATGAGGGCAGGGGCTGACTGCGCCTTGGCGAGGCGGGGAAGCACCATGGCCGAGCCTCCCAACACGGCAGCAGTCGAATTAACAAATTGTCGGCGATCCATGGGTTTCTCCAGAAAAAGTAGTGGCGTTGGAGCGCCTATTCTTTTGGCAGGACATGTCAGCTTCATGAATCATCTGCCCGTCGAAAAGCTGTAGTGCTGCCGGGTGCGCATCGTCCAAGCCAGCGCCTGGGTGGCCAGACGATGTAACGGTTGGCACCAAAATATTTGTCAATGGCGTTGAAATGCACAAATTTGGGGCGACGCAATCGCCTCCGCAGTGCCTCCGGGGGCCAGCAAGGCCGGATCCGCGGTGTTTTGCTAGCGGCACGGTATGTGCTTGCATCCCTGAGGTCAGGCTGACGAAGGCCTGCGCAGGGTAMAGCGRGCTTCGCGGTGCCCAATCGATCTGAATGGATAACGGCGTCCACTTCGGTCTTCAATCTTTTTGAAGATCTCGAAGTGGATTTTTTTTTGGCAAAACAGGATTTAGAGGGATCGTATGGCTTATTTAGTGCCTTCGGAATTTGTGACCAAGATGGTGGATGCGGGTGAATCCAAAATCTTCATGTCTACCCGCGACACCGTGATCCGGGCCTATATGGCCGGCGCCATCCTGGCGCTGGCGGCCTGGTTCGCCGTCACCATCAACGTGCAAACCGGCCAGCCGCTGCTGGGCGCCGTGCTGTTTCCGGTCGGTTTTGTCATGCTCTACCTGTTCGGCTTCGACTTGCTCACCGGCGTGTTCGTGCTGTGCCCGCTGGCGCTGATCGACAAACGCCCGGGCGTCACGGTCAAGGGCGTTCTGCGCAATTGGGGCCTGGTGTTCACCGGCAACTTCCTGGGTGCCTTCACGGTGGCCGTGATGATGGCAATCTACGTCACCAACGGCTTTTCGACCGAGCCCAACGCCGTGGGCAAGGCCATCGGCGTTGTGGGCGAGAACCGCACGCTGGGCTACCAGAAGTACGGCGCCAACGGCATGCTCACATTGTTCGTGCGCGGCATGCTGTGCAACTGGATGGTGTCGGCCGGCGTGGTGGGGGCGATGATCTCCACCCAGGTGAGCGGCAAGGTGATCGCGATGTGGATGCCCATCATGCTGTTCTTCTACATGGTGTTCGAGCATTCCATCGTGAACATGTTCCTGTTCCCGTCCGGCCTGCTGCTGGGCGCGCATTTCACCATCATGGACTACCTGATCTGGAACGAAATTCCGACGGTGCTGGGCAACCTGGTGGGCGGCCTGGCCTTCACCGGCTTGACGCTGTATGCCACRCACATTAAAACCGGACCGTCACGTTCCTTTAAATAACCTGCTTTCAAAACAAAAGCTCCCGCGCATGCAAGATACAAAGATGCGCGGGGGCTTTGCCGGTACCCCACATGTCCAGTGAACTGAAGATATCGGCAGGTCAGTATTCGGACAAGGGCCGCAAGGAAACCAACCAGGATTTCCACGGCATCTATGTACCCAAAGAGCCGCAACTGAGCGCCAAGGGCATTGCCATTGCATTGGCCGACGGCATCAGCAGCAGTGCCGTCAGCGACGTGGCCAGCCAGTACGCCGTCACCGGTTTCCTTGAGGAC
>NZ_JBFUGX010000622.1:0-2412 GCF_056402675.1 Polaromonas sp. P3_C2
CACTGACAACGACCATCATGGCCAGCAGGTTCTTGTCGACATACCAGGCGGCCCGGTCGCCAAACAGGTAATACAGCGGCGAAAAAACGGCCGCCACCAGTGATGCCAGTGAGGAATAGCGCGAAAAGAAGGCGACGATCACCCAGGTTGCCAGCGTGGCAACACCCAACACCCAGCTGACGCCCAGCAACACGCCCGCCGCCGTCGCGACACCCTTGCCGCCCTTGAACTGAAAAAACACCGGATAGAGGTGCCCCAGGAAAGCCGCCAGCCCGACGGCAGCCATTGTTCCTTCGCCGAGGCCATAGTCACCGCCAAACCACTTGACAAGCACCACAGGCACCCAACCCTTGAGGCCGTCCAGCAGCAGCGTGATGGCCGCCGCGGCCTTGCTGCCGGAACGCAGCACGTTGGTGGCGCCGGGGTTCTTGCTGCCGTAGCTGCGGGGGTCGCTCAAACCCATCACCCGGCTGACGATGACGGCAAACGACAGCGAGCCGATCAGGTAGGCCAGCAAAGTCGCGCCGGCAGAATACACGTAGTCCAAATTCATCTCCCTTGTTATGTGGTGGCCACCGGCATTTCAGCCGTGGCCCGCTGCGTTGTCGATGCTGAGAACCTGTTCAATGTCTTTTTGGAGTCGCACAAGTACCTTTTCGGGATGGGATGCAAGGCGCGGTGTGCAGCCCATAGCCCAGCTATGGGCAAGCGCCGCAACGCCGCAGATCGCCCGAAAAGGCACTTGCCCGAAGGGTTGGCGTGAAATCGGGCGATTGGACGCCCCGGCAGCTTGCATAGGCTCCAGCCTATGCGGCGCATCCGAAGCATCCACTCATCCCGATTGCACGCCAATGCGATCTCCAAAAAGGCATTAAACAGGTTCCAATGCACAGTTGACTGATTTTGCACCCAGCAAGGTGACACAAACCTGCGGGTCAATACCAATCAGGTAGCCGCGCCGCCCGCCGTTGATGGCGATTTTGGGCAGGGCCAGGATGCTTTCCTCGATATACACAGGCATCGCCTTGCGCGTGCCGAAAGGCGATGTGCCACCGACCAGGTAGCCGCTGTGGCGGTTGGCGACTTCAGGCTTGCACGGTTCGACCGACTTGGCGCCGATCTGCCGCGCCAGGTTTTTGGTGGAAACCTTGCGGTTGCCATGCATCAGCACCAGCAAGGGTTTGGCGTCCTGGTCCTGCATGACCAGTGTCTTGACGACAGTAAAGGGATCAAAGCCCAGCACCTCGGCGCTATGCTGAGCGCCGCCGTGCTCAAGATATTCGTAAGGGTGCTCAGTGAAGCCGACCTTGTTGGCCTTGAGCAGAGCGGTAGCCGGCGTCTCACTGACGTGGCCCTTCTTGCTCACTGCGGTACCTCTGTTCGCAGGCCAGCGCGGAACCGGCTTTGCCGGGCCGCAGATGGCGCCCCCTGGGGGGAGGCGCCGAAGGCGCTTCGGGGGAGAGTCATTTCTAGAGCGCGGGGTCCCGCAGCTCCCATCGGATTTTGTCAATTTCGGCAAGCACTTCAGCGGACAACTTGGTGCCCCAGGCATCCAAATCTTCATCCAACTGCGCAACCGAGGTCACGCCGATGATGGTGCTGGCCACATGCCACTTGGTGTAGCAGAACGCCAGCGCCAGCTGGGTCGGGGTCAGCTTGTTGTCACGCGCCAGCGCGTTGTAGCGCCGGGCGGCGGCCAGTGCCTCGGGGCGGCCCCAACGCTGTTTGCGCACCGACTCGAATTTGGCAATGCGCGCATCCTTGGGTGCGGCCGGGCCTTCAGTGCCGGACTGGTCGTATTTGCCTGTGAGCAACCCGAAGCCCAGGGGCGAATAGGCCAGCAGCGAGACACCCAGGCGGTGCATGGTTTCGTCCAGGCCGTTTTCCACCGTACGGTTGACGAGGCAATAAGGGTTCTGCACGGTGGCCACACGCGGCAGGCCATGCTGCTCGGCCAGGCGCACAAACTCGTGCACGCCATACGGGGTTTCGTTGGAAAGCCCGATAAAACGCACCTTCCCGGCTTTCACCAAAGCACCGAGTGCCTCGAGCTGCTCATGGATCGGCGTGGCCGAGCGCTCTTGCGCAGGGTTGTAATACAGCGCGCCAAACGCCGGCACGTGGCGTTCGGGCCAGTGAATCTGGTAGAGGTCGATCACGTCGGTCTTCAGCCGCTTCAGGCTGGCATCGCACGAAGCCAGAATGTCTTGGGCCGTCATGCCGCTACCTTCACGCACCCAGGGCATGCCGCGCGAAGGTCCGGCTACCTTGGTAGCAAGCACCAGCTTGTTGCGTGCCGAAGGATTTTTGGCGAACCAGTTGCCGATGATGGTTTCGGTCGAACCACAGGTCTCGGCGCGCGCCGGCACTGAATACATTTCGGCGGTGTCGAGAAAGTTGACGCCGCGCTCC
>NZ_JBFUGX010000623.1:0-2406 GCF_056402675.1 Polaromonas sp. P3_C2
CCATGTAGATCACCAGGAAGTTGTGGCCCGAGATCATGACGAACATGCCCAGCAGCGCGAACAAGCTCAGAGTGAAGAACTCACCGCCGCGCAGCATGTCGCGATCTGCCGCGTAAGGGCGGCCATAGACCAGCGTAATCATCACGGTGATACAGGCAAAGCATTTGAGCCAGCCGCCCATGGGGTCGCTGACAACCATGTTGCCGAAACCATAGAAGGTCTGGCCTCCAGATGCGTAGGCAGCCTCCATGGCCGCCACGACGGCCAGGGTCAACAGCGTGAGCAAGTAGGTCAGCGTACGCTGCGGCGTCTTGACGCCCAGGTCCACCAGCGCAATCACGCAGGCCATGGTCAGGAGGACGATTTCCGGATAAACCGTGATCCAGGAGAGTTTGTCAATCATCTGAATTCTTTGTAGTTGCTTCAGTTCAGTTTGGAGGCCGCGACGTGCTTGAGCAGGTCCGCCACTGAAGTATTCATCACATCGGTAAACGGCTTGGGATAGATGCCCATGTACAGCACAGCGATGGCCAGCAGCGCCAGCATCAGGAATTCGCGGCTGTTGATGTCGACGAGTGCCTTGACGTCGTCATTGGCCACGGGGCCCAGGTAAACGCGCTTGTACATCCACAGGGTGTAGGCTGCGCCAAATATGAGTGCCGTCGCTGCCGCGCCGCCTATCCAGAAGTTGTATTTGACCGCACCCAGAATAACCATCCACTCGCCGACGAAACCGGCTGTGGCCGGAAGGCCGCAGTTGGCCATGGCAAAAAGTAGTGCAAAAGCCGCAAATTTGGGCATGGTGTTCACCACGCCGCCGTAGCTGGCGATCTCGCGCGAATGGACGCGGTCGTACAGTACACCAATGCACAGGAACATCGCGCCCGACACAAAGCCGTGGGCGATCATCTGCACGATGCCGCCGGAAACGCCCAGGTCGTTGAAGATGAAAAAACCCAGGGTGACAAAGCCCATGTGGGCCACTGACGAATAAGCCACCAGCTTCTTCATGTCCTGCTGCACCAGCGCCACCAGGCCGACGTAGATCACGGCAATCAGCGACAGTGCAATCATGAGCCAGGCCCATTCATGCGCGGCATCCGGAGCGATAGGCATCGAGAACCGCAGAAAACCGTATGCGCCCAGCTTCAGCATGATGGCGGCCAGCACAGCCGAACCACCGGTGGGAGCTTCAACGTGCACGTCAGGCAGCCAGGTGTGGACCGGCCACATGGGCACCTTGACGGCAAACGCCGCGAAGAAGGCAAAGAACAGCAATGTCTGCACCGTGCTGCCCAGCGGCAGCTTGTGCCAGGTCAGGATGTCGAAGCTGCCGCCCGACTTGTTGTACAGGAAGATCAGCGCCACCAACATCAGCAGGGAGCCGAGCAAGGTGTACAGGAAGAACTTGAAGGCCGCGTAGATCTTGTTGGGGCCGCCCCAGATGCCGATGATCAGGTACATCGGGATCAGCGTGGCCTCGAAGAACACGTAAAACAGAATGCCGTCAAGTGCCGAAAACACGCCGATCATGAGCCCGCTCAGGATCAGGAAAGAAGCCATGTACTGGTTCACGCGTGTGGTGATGGCTTCCCAGCTGGCGATGATGACCACCACATTGATAAAGGCCGTCAAGAGCACAAACCACAGCGATATGCCGTCAACACCTACGTGGTAGTTGACATTAAACCGCTGGATCCAGCTGCCCTTTTCGACAAACTGCATCGCCGACGAGTCCAGCTGAAAACCGCTGTACAAGGGCAGCGTCACCAGGAAACTGACGACCGCGCCTATCAGTGCGACCCAGCGGACGCTGCGCGCCTGCTCGTCACGGCCCAGCGCCAGCAGAACCACACCGAAAACAATCGGCGTCCAGATCGCAAGACTCAACAAACCCATTCTTGTTCTTCCTTGATTTTGTTGAACTGATCAGCGATTGAGCCAGACGAAATACGTCATCAACACAAACACGCCAATGATCATGCCGAAGGCATAGTGATAGATGTAGCCGGACTGCAGCCGGCGAACCATGCCGGAGACCCAGCCGATCACCTTCCACGAACCGTTGACCAGCGCACCGTMGATCAGCTTCTGGTCGCCACCCTTCCAGAGCGCGGTGCCGAGAGCGCGCGTGCCGCGGGCCAGCACGTTTTCGTTGAACCAGTCGAAGTAGTACTTGTTTTCGAGCAACGTGAAGATGGGCATGAACATGCGCTTGATCGCGGCCGGCAAGGCGGGGTTAATCATGTACATATACCAGGCCAGCACCGAGCCCCCGAGAGCCAGCCAGAACGGTGGCGCCATCAGGCCGTGCAAAGCCATCTGCCATGGGCCGTGGAACAGATGCTTAAGCTCTTCCATGGCGTGATGTTTCTCGAGGTCCACGAAGATGGCGTCCTTGAAGAA
>NZ_JBFUGX010000624.1:0-2402 GCF_056402675.1 Polaromonas sp. P3_C2
CATGGCCAGCCAGCTGCCCAAGAGCCGTACCTTGATGCGGTTGGCACGCACACGGGACTCGATGGAGCTGGCGGTACGGTTCCAGTAAAACATCTTGCCGAGCTCGATGCCAAGGTCGGTGATGACGCCGGTCATGTGCGTGGTGCGGATCTGGGAGGACGAGATTTTGCTGACCAGCGCGTTTTGCAGGCCCATGGTGAAGGCCAGCACCAGCACGGTCAGGGGCACGGCGAACGGCGTCTGCCGGTTCAGCGTTGCGCCAAGCAGGCCGAAGACCAGCAAAAGAACGGACTCGAGCAACAGCGGCAGGGCGAACTCACTGCGAAGGTGCCGGTGGCGCGCCCAATTGACCAGCACGGCCGTCACTGCCGCACCCAGGGTGAAGGCCAGCAAGGCGCCCACCGCACCCAGCACCAGTGTCAGGTTCCCAAGGATGAGGTTGTCGGCCACGATCGAGACAAACCCCGTCATGTGCGAGGTGTACATGCTGACCAGCAGGAAGCCCCCGGCGTTGACAGCCCCGGCATTGAACGCAAGCACGCCGCCGAGCAGGCGGTTGATGGTGGGCGTGCGGTGCTGCCCGGTGAGATGGCGCAGGCGGCGCATGAATTACCAGCCCGCCGCCATGCGGCCGCGGTTAAGGATTCCGGCGGGATCGAACTCGCGCTTGAGGTCCCGGTGGATCCGGTCCAATGGCGGCTTTAATGCATCAAATCGGGCTGTAGAACCTGCTGGTATTGCGCCGGCAGCTATAAAAAGAGTAGCATGCCCGCCAGCCTGTGCAGCGGCCGCACGCAATGCCTGTGCTTGCCCCGCGCCTGCCCGTACCCATCGCTGGGCGCCATGCCATTCCACCAGCGGCGAGTCGGGCAAATCCGGAACATGGGCCGTTTGCGGCAAGGACAGCCGCCACAAGTCCTGGTCGACCTGGCGTGCCCGGAACCACGGGTGCTGCTGGTTGCGACAGTCCTGCCAATAGCCGGCAGCTTCGGCGCTGCCTTGTTTCTCGCCGCCCAGCACCTTGCAGGCGGCTTCGACGGCGGCGACAGCGCCGCGCAATCGCAGACAGAGCGTACCGATGCCGGCCTCTTCAGACCAGCAGCTCGCATTGAGCGGCAAGGGCCGGCCGCCCCAGGCATTCAGCCAGTCAAGCGCCTGCGCCTGGCTGCATTCAAAGCGCAGGGTGGCCTCGGCAGGCGCTACCGGCAGCACCTTGAGGCTCACTTCAGTGAGCACGCCCAAGGTACCCAGGGCACCCACCATGAGCCGGGAGACGTCATAACCCGCCACATTTTTCATGACCTGCCCGCCGAACGTGAGCAGTTCGCCACGCCCGTTGATGAGCTTGAGGCCCAACATGTAATCACGCACCGCGCCCACGCTGGCGCGTGCTGGCCCGCTCAGGCCGCTGGCAACCATGCCGCCCACGGTGGCTTTTGCCCCTGAACCGTCAAAACGGGGCGGCTCGAAGGGCAGGCACTGGCCCTGGGCCGCCAGCAAGGCCTCGAGTTCGGCCAGCGGCGTGCCGGCGCGCGCAGTCACGACCAGTTCACTCGGTTCGTAGCTGATGACACCCGCGTATGGCGTCATGTCGAGGATGTCACCTTCCAGGGATTGGCCGTAAAAGTCCTTGGTGCCGCCACCCCGAATACGCAGCGGCGTGCCGGCGGCAGCGGCAGTGCGTATCCGCCCGGTCAGGGACTCCATCACATCATCGGTATCTGAAGGCATGGCTGGGATGGTACGTGGGTATCGCGCCTGGGGAGTTGATCTTTTTGCATGCCGCCTGTTCGGTTTTTTCAGAGGGCGAAGCTCAGTCCTCGAAAAAGTTCACCGGCAAGCCGGGCACATCCACCCGCATCGAAAACACGCAACCGGACTCGGGATAAGCCTGCAGTTCGGCCGCCGGGCGGTTGTAGCGTGCCGTGGTGACGTAAAGCGTTTGCAGGTCGTCACCGCCAAAACACGGCATGGTCGGGCACTGCGCGGGCACGGGAATTTCGGCCAGCAACTCTCCTGCCGGTGACAGCTTGAGAAGGCGTGCACCTTCAAACATGGCCACCCAGTAGTTGCCCTGGATGTCCACCGCTGCGCCGTCGGGCCGCCCGCCATAACCGGGCATGCCGAACTGCCAGCCGGCAGGCTTGCCGGGCCATTGGTGGAACACGCGGCGGTTCGCCATGGCGTTGCTGTCGGCATCCCAGTCCCAGGCATGTGTGGTGTGCGTGGGGGTATCCGTCCAGTACACGGTTGCGGCGTCCGGCGACCAGGCCAGGCCATTGGCAATGATGGCGCCGCCTGCCTTGCGCTCCACCGCAGGCACAAGGCTGTTGCGGCAGTCGATGGAAAAAAGCTCGGCCACGGACTTGTCCCGTGGTTCATACATCGTGCCGGCCCAGAAG
>NZ_JBFUGX010000625.1:0-2401 GCF_056402675.1 Polaromonas sp. P3_C2
TTTCCCAAGCGTACGCCGGCATTTCCCAAGCGTACGCCGGCATCAAAACGGTCGGCCACGATGTCGCGAAAACCATAGTTCACGTCGAACTCCAGCTTGATGTCCGGGTACTCGCGCAGCAGCGGTGAGAGCTTGGGCAGCAGGGTGCTTTGCAGCACGTGGTCGCCACACGTGATGCGCACGGTGCCTGCAGGTTTGTCGCGCAGGTCGGTCAATGCGTCGAGTTCAGACTCAATTTCGTCAAAGCGGTGGCCGATCGCCTTCATCAGCCGCTCACCCGCGGACGTTGTGGCGACGCTGCGTGTCGTGCGTGTGAGCAGCCGGATCTTCAAGCCTTCTTCCAGCCCCCGGATGGCCTGGCTCAGCGCTGACGGGGTCACACCCAGCGTGGCGGCGGCCCGGGTGAAGCTGCCCTGGCGCGCCACGGTGACGAAGGCCAGAAGGTCGTTGAGATTGCGTCGAGGCATTTGCAGGTCTCCGTTTTGCAGGCTACTGATTAGCCATGCTAACAAATTCATTAAGGATTCATTACCTAGTCAATGTTAAAGGTACTTGGCAAACTTCAGGAACTGCGAACGGAACACGGACCACGTCGAACAAGGGCAACCGTCACGCGTAGTGCCTTCTGACCCAACCAAAGAGGAACATCGACCATGAAAACACCATCAGAGAACGACGGCCGCGCAGCGGTCGAACTGTCCAGCGACGCCTCCGGCCGCCGTGAGTTTTTGAGAATGACTGGAACAGGCGTGGCTGCGGCCGGCATGCTTTCGACCGTTGGAGGAGCTGCCTTTGCGGCGGATACGCCGGCCATACCAGGCAGGCCCGGTGGTGCCGATAACTTTTACAAGAGCGACAAGGTGACCGTGCAGAAGGTGACTTTCAGGAATCAGTACCGGATGAACGTCGCGGCGAATCTTTTCATTCCCAAAACGCTTGACCGGAAAAAACGCAACCCGGCCATCGTTGTGGGCCACCCCATGGGTGCGGTGAAGGAGCAAAGCGCGAACCTGTACGCCACCAAGATGGCGGAGCAGGGCTTTGTGGCCATGTCCCTGGATCTCGCTTTCTGGGGCGGCAGCGACGGCCAGCCGCGCAATGCCGTTGCGCCGGACCTGTACGCCGAGAACTTCAGCGCTGCAGTGGATTACCTCGGTAGCCAGGCGTTTGTCGACAGGCAGCAGATCGGCGCCATCGGGATTTGCGGCAGTGGCAGTTTTGTCATCAGTGCGGCGAAGATTGACCCGCGCATGAAAGCCATCGCCACAGTGAGCATGTACGACATGGGCGCGGCCAACCGCGACGCCCTCAATCATTCGCAGACGCTCGAGCAGCGCAAGCAGATCATTGCCGCCGCCGCCGAGCAGCGCGATGTGGAATTCAAAGGCGGTGCGATCCAGTACACCAGTGGCACCGTGCATCAACTGACGGCGGACACGCACCCCATCCAGCGCGAGTTTTACGACTTCTACCGCACACCGCGAGGCGAATACACGCCCACGGGCGGATCGCCGCGAACCACCACGCACCCGACCCTGGCCAGCAACGTCAAGTTCATGAACTTTTACCCGTTCAATGACATCGAGACGATCTCGCCTCGCCCCATGTTGTTCATCACGGGCGACCAGGCGCACTCGAAAGAATTCAGCGAAGACGCCTACAAGCGGGCCGCTGAACCGAAGGAGTTGTTTATTGTTCCGGGCGCCGGCCACGTGGATCTGTATGACCGGGTGACGATGATTCCGTGGGGCAAGCTGACTGCGTTCTTCGGCAAGCACCTGGTGCAGACCGGCGCCTGATGGCGGTTCGGGCGATCATCAATGTGGTGAGCGGCGTCTGCGTCGAACGCGAGACCGCCTTTCACTTCGCCACGCGCAGACGGAGGTTTTGCGCCTCGCTGATGCTTCCACTGCTTTGCGCGAGTAGTCTCGCTGCTGCGGGCGGCGACACTCGGGCAGTTTCCCAACAACCATCTGACCCGACACCCCGCAGGAAGGCACCCGTGATGAAAATTCAGATGAGCGTGGATGGCATCGTCATTGCGACGGCAACACTTGACAGCAATGACAGCGCCAGAGATTTTGCGGCACTGCTTCCGCTGAACCTTGTGTTGAAAGACTACGCGGCCACGGAAAAAGTCGCTGATTTGCCGCGTGCGCTGTCAACGAAGGGTGCGCCGGTGGGGCACAAGCCCTCCACCGGCGATATCGGTTATTACGCTCCGTGGGGCAATCTGGCGATTTATCACAAGGACTTCGCTTTTTCAGACGGCTTGGTTCGGCTCGGGCGGCTTGATTCAGGGCTGGACGCCATGCGGCGCCCCGGCCCCGTGGCGGTGAGGGTTGAACACGCTCCTCCATGACGCTGCACGGCGCAACGTGTCGGGCCGTGTGCATCAGGC
>NZ_JBFUGX010000626.1:0-2400 GCF_056402675.1 Polaromonas sp. P3_C2
CCCCTACCCACGCTCCCCGCATTGCCGAGGTTTCACGCAACACCGCCGAAACCCAGATCATCGTCAAGCTCAACCTGGACGGCACCGGTAAAGCCAGCCTTTCCACGGGCATAGGCTTTTTCGACCACATGCTGGACCAGATCGCCCGCCACGGGTTGATCGACCTCGACATCCAGGCCAAGGGCGATTTGCACATTGACGGCCACCACACGGTGGAAGACGTGGGCATCACGCTGGGCCAGGCTGTGGCCAAGGCTGTGGGAGACAAAAAAGGCCTGCGCCGCTACGGCCACGCCTATGTGCCGCTCGACGAGGCGCTGTCGCGCGTGGTGGTCGATTTTTCGGGCCGTCCGGGCCTCGAGATGCATGTTCCTTTCAAGAGCGGCATGATCGGCACCTTCGACAGCCAGCTCGCCTACGAATTCTTCCAGGGCTTTGTGAACCACGCCTTTGTGACCTTGCACATCGACAACCTCAAGGGCGAGAACGCCCACCACCAGGCCGAAACCGTGTTCAAGGCATTTGCCCGCGCGCTGCGTATGGCGCTGGAGATCGACCCGCGCGCCGCAGGCGTGATTCCATCGACCAAGGGTTCGCTGTAACCCCTTCGCACTCAACGCCGGGAACACGTCCAATCCTTGTTTTAATGCCTGTTTTTGCCTCCAGACCAATGGTGACGGGCGCAAGCAGCTATTAAATTCGTAGCAAACTACCTTTCGACTTTCAATGGCAAAACCCAAAACAGTCGCCGTGGTCGACTACGGCATGGGCAACCTGCACTCCGTGTCACAGGCTGTTCGCCATGTGGCGGGCGGCAGCGGCTTTGACGTGCTGGTCACCTCCCGGGCCGAAGATGTGATGTCGGCCGAACGCATCGTGCTGCCTGGCCAGGGCGCCATTGCCGACTGCATGCGCGAGCTCGCAGATTCCGGCATGCTGGAGTCGGTGCTGCACGCTGYGGCCAACAAGCCGCTGTTCGGTGTTTGTGTTGGCATGCAGATGCTGCTGAGCCACAGCGACGAAGGCCAGCCCGGCGACGGCGGCGTGGGTACCACCGGCCTCGGATTAATCCCTGGGGAGGTCACCAA
Organism: Polaromonas sp. P3_C2; assembly: GCF_056402675.1. Lineage (NCBI taxonomy): Bacteria > Pseudomonadati > Pseudomonadota > Betaproteobacteria > Burkholderiales > Comamonadaceae > Polaromonas > Polaromonas sp. P3_C2. Next base: position 1,089 of record NZ_JBFUGX010000626.1, read on the forward strand.
ATTCGAGCTGGCCGGCAAAATCCAGCCCGACGGCAGCCGTTACAAGGTGCCGCAGATGGGCTGGAACCAGGTTTACCAAAATGGTGCGGGCACGGCCAGGGCCCACCCGGTCTGGGCTGGCGTGCCCGACGGCGCGTACTTTTATTTTGTACACAGCTTTTATGCCCGGCCGTCGGATGCACACCACATCGCGGGGGAGGCCGACTACGGCGCGCGCTTTACGGCGGCGATTGCACGCGATAATATTTTTGCCACCCAGTTCCACCCCGAAAAGAGTGCCGACCATGGGCTGGCCCTGTACCGCAATTTCCTGCACTGGAATCCCTGAATACCTTGGGTCAGACCCGGTACCGGGGCGTCCGGCTTTTTGTTACCCTGAGCGTCCGTTTTGTACTTTACCGTTTTACCGTCTTTAACCGCACATGCTACTTATCCCCGCGATTGACCTGAAAGACGGTCACTGCGTCCGCCTCAAACAGGGCGACATGGATCAATCCACCATCTTCAGCGAAGACCCGGCCGCCATGGCGCGCAGCTGGGTCGACAAGGGCGCGCGGCGCCTGCACCTGGTGGACCTGAATGGTGCGTTCGCAGGCAAGCCCCGCAACGAGGCAGCCATCAAGCAGATCCTGGCGGAAGTCGGCAGCGAGATCGATGTGCAGCTGGGTGGCGGCATCCGTGACCTGGACACCATCGAGCGCTACCTCGATGCTGGCCTGCGCTACGTCATCATCGGCACGGCCGCTGTAAAGAACCCCGGCTTCCTGCAGGACGCCTGCACCGCGTTCGGCGGCCACATCATCGTTGGCCTCGACGCCAAGGACGGCAAAGTAGCCACCGACGGCTGGAGCAAGATGACCGGCCACGAGGTCATCGATCTCGGCAAGAAATTCCAGGACTACGGCGTCGAATCCATCATCTACACCGATATCGGCCGCGACGGCATGCTGACCGGCATCAACATCGACGCCACCGTCAAGCTCGCCCAGGCGCTGACGATTCCCGTGATCGCTTCGGGCGGCCTTTCGAACATGGCTGACATCGAAAAACTCTGCGAGGTCGAGGAAGAGGGCGTGGAAGGTGTGATCTGCGGGCGCTCGATTTACAGCGGTGATCTCGATTTTGAGAAAGCCCAGGCCAGGGCCGATGAACTGAACGGCTGAGACAGGACTTTCTTCATTGGAGAAGCCTGTTACTCCCAACTGGTTTTGGGCTATTTGGGGAGTCTCACTATTGGCTGCCGCTCCTCTCATGTTTGTGGCCGGTTTCGTCATCTGGTTCGGGCTTGATACCGCGTCTTATCTTGTGGGAT
>NZ_JBFUGX010000627.1:0-2397 GCF_056402675.1 Polaromonas sp. P3_C2
GAACCGGCCGTCCACCATCGTCTGGTGCATGGGCCAGACCCAGCACACCATCGGCAACGCCATGGTTCGTGCTTCGTGCATCCTGCAGCTGGCGCTGGGCAATGTCGGTGTTTCCGGCGGCGGTACCAACATCTTCCGCGGTCACGACAACGTGCAGGGCGCCACCGACGTCGGCCCCAACCCCGATTCGCTGCCCGGCTACTACGGCCTGGCCGAGGGCTCCTGGAAGCACTTCGCAAAGATCTGGGGCGTCGAGTTCGACTGGATCAAGGGGCGTTATGCCTCCGCCGCCATGATGGGAAAACCCGGCATCACGGTCTCGCGCTGGATCGACGGCGTGATGGAGAAAAACGAATTCATCGACCAGGACTCCAACCTGCGCGGCGTCTTCTTCTGGGGCCACGCGCCCAACTCACAGACGCGCGGCCTGGAAATGAAACGCGCGATGGACAAGCTGGACCTGCTGGTGGTGGTGGATCCGTATCCATCGGCCACCGCCGCCATGGCGGCCATGCCCGGCAAGGCCGAAGACCTCAACCCCAACCGCGCGGTGTATTTGCTGCCGGCCGCCACGCAGTTTGAAACCAGCGGCTCGGTGACGGCTTCCAACCGTTCCATCCAGTGGCGCGAAAAAGTGATCGAGCCGCTCTGGGAGAGCCGTACCGACCACATGATCATGCACCAGTTCGCCGAAAAGCTCGGCTTTGCCAGAGAGCTTTCCAAGAACTACAAGATGCAAAAGGTCAAGGGCATGGACGAGCCCGTGCCCGAAGACATCCTGCGCGAGATCAACAAGACCTGCTGGACCATCGGCTACACCGGCCAGAGCCCGGAGCGCCTCAAGGCGCACATGCGCAACATGCACCTGTTCGACGTCAAGACCCTCAAGTCCAAAGGCGGCGTTGACAAGGCAACCGGCTACGACACCACGGGCGATTACTTCGGCCTGCCATGGCCCTGCTACGGCACGCCCGAGATGAAACACCCGGGCTCGCCCAACCTGTATGACACCTCCAAACATGTGATGGAAGGCGGCGGTAACTTCCGCGCCAACTTCGGCGTGGAACGCGAAGGCAAAAACCTGCTGGCAGAAGACGGATCCCATTCCAAGGGTGCCGACATCCAGACCGGCTACCCCGAGTTCGACCACCTGCTGGTCAAAAAACTCGGCTGGTGGGACGAGCTGACCGATGCCGAGAAAACCGCCGCCGAAGGCAAGAACTGGAAGACCGACTCATCGGGCGGCATCATCCGCGTTGTCATGAAGAACCATGGCTGCCATCCCTTCGGCAATGCCAAGGCGCGCGCCGTGGTCTGGAACTTCCCCGACGCCATTCCGCAGCACCGCGAGCCGCTTTACGGCAACCGGGCCGACCTCATGGCCAAGTACCCGACGCACGACGACAAGAAAGCCTTCTGGCGCCTGCCCACGCTGTACAAAACCATCCAGCAAAAGAACATCGCCGACAAGGTGCATGAGAAATTCCCGTTGGTCATGACCTCCGGTCGGCTGGTGGAATATGAAGGCGGCGGCGAAGAAACCCGCTCCAACCCCTGGCTGGCCGAACTGCAGCAGGAGATGTTCATCGAGATCAACCCCAAGGTCGCAGCCGAAAAAGGCATACGCAACGGCGAACGCGCCTGGGTCAGCACCCCCACCGGCGCACGCCTCAATGTGCAGGCCCTGGTGACCGAGCGCGTGGGGCCTGACACCGTGTTCATGCCTTTCCACTTCTCGGGCCGCTGGCAAGGCGCCGACATGCTGGCGTACTACCCGAATGGCGCGGCACCGGTTGTGCGCGGCGAGGCAATCAACACGGCAACAACATACGGCTACGACAGCGTCACGATGATGCAAGAAACAAAAACGACGGTCTGCAACGTCGAAAGGGCATAAACATGACCCCCACGCTTTTCACTTCGTGTAATGCGCTGCCCCCCGAGGGGGCCGCTGCGCCTGCGGCCCGGCAAAGCCGGTTCCGCGGCCCCTGCTTGGGCAGAGCCCCGCGCAAGCTTCCGATCAAACGGTTTTCTCTGGAGACGTCATGGCACGCATGAAATTTGTTTGTGATGCGGAGCGCTGCATCGAATGCAACGGCTGCGTCACCGCCTGCAAAAACGAAAATGAAGTCCCGTGGGGTGTGAACCGCCGCCGCGTGGTCACACTCAACGACGGTGTTCCCGGCGAGAAATCCATCTCGGTGGCCTGCATGCACTGTAGCGACGCCCCCTGCATGGCCGTCTGCCCTGTCAACTGCTTTTACCGCACCGACGAAGGCGTGGTCCTGCATGACAAGGACGTCTGCATTGGCTGTGGCTACTGCTCCTACGCCTGCCCGTTCGGCGCACCGCAGTTCCCGGCTGCCGGCACCTTTGGCGTGCGCGGCAAGATGGACA
>NZ_JBFUGX010000628.1:0-2397 GCF_056402675.1 Polaromonas sp. P3_C2
CGCGACGCCTGCGGGGCATTACCAAAAACAACTTCTATACGCTCTACGATATTGCGATGCTCGGCATTACCTCTCACTCGCGCGTGCCGTTACGGCTCGCGACGATGATCGGTTTTGCGCTGTCGGGCTTGAGCTTGCTGGTCTCCCTCGTCTATCTGTTACTCAAACTGCTGTTCTGGAACCAGTTTTCGATGGGCACGGCACCGGTACTGATAGGCGTGTTCTTTTTCGCATCGGTACAGCTGTTTTTTATAGGCTTGCTCGGAGAATATGTCGGCGCGATCCTGACCCATGTCATGAAACGTCCGCTCGTCGTCGAACGTGAACGCATTAATTTCGATAATTGAGACGGCCGAGCCGACAACTCCATTCGGTAGTGTAATTTTCTGAGCCTTGTTCGAGCTGCTGCTCGGGACCTGCACCGATCTGGTTGTCGTCGATCGAAATGTGGGATGGTGTCATCGGTGTCCACGCGCTGGCCAATCACGACTGTGCCACGCTCAGAAGCTGGCTGCTCGACAGCAACTGGTACCTGACCTACGGCCGCTTTTACCTTGCCGATACGCTTCGGCCATTGCTGTCAATCTGGATATTTTCAAGCTCTGGATCACCGTGATGGTGCTCGGTATCGCCGGGGAAGTACGCCGCCTTGGGAGGACATCTTTAAAACATTGAACCAGCGGTTGCCGCATGGCTACCTGCCGCCGTATTGAGCKTCCCGCTCTGGCATGTTTTCTTCGGCTACATGCCAATGCTCGGCTATATCGCCAGATCAGTAGCGAGCAGCCAGGCTGCGTTCTGGCCGAAGAATCAGTCGCAAAATCATTTAATTACTTTTTATAACCATAAATGTCATTGYTGGCAAGAGACTATTTACTTATTTTTTATAACTAAAACCCCATTAACCTCATGCAGTGATTAGCGATTTCACGCGGTGTTTGCTGTCCGCAAACAACAGTGCATGGGACCTGTAGGGCGGCGTCGAATCGATAAGCACGCTTATATCAACAACATTAGGAGACCTGATGAAGACCAAACTATTTGCACTTTCCGTGCTGTCCGCTGCCAGTTGCGCCGCTCAGGCCCAAAGCTCCGTCACGCTGTATGGCGCGGTTGATACCTATTTGGAAGTCGCGTCTGCTGGCAACGGCAATGTGACACGCGTCTCCAGCGGGGGAGCCATGGGTTCGCGTTTCGGGTTTCGCGGTACGGAAGACCTCGGCGGCGGCCTGAAGGCGAATTTCGTGCTGGAGGCCGGCTTTTTAACAGACACGGGCGCTGGCACAGGTACTGCGACCATTCCCACCAGCACTGTGCCGACTGGGGCTAATTACATGTTTCAGCGCCTGGCGATCGTGGGCTTGAGTGGTGACTTCGGCGCCGTCAACATCGGCCGCCAGTACACGCCGCATTTTGGAACCATGGCGGCTTTTGACCCTGCCGGATTCACGATGTCCGGCGCCCTGAACTATTACGCGGGGCCGGGCGTAGGTATCAACGGTGGCTCGCTCTCTGACGCCACCACCCGCCGGGACAATTCCATCCAGTACACAACGCCGACCTGGAGCGGCTTCAAGGCCAATGTGTTTTATGCTTTCGGCGAATCGACCGGCGCGGGCGGCCAACCCAAGTCCACCGGCAACGTGCTCAACATCGCAGCCGGCTACAGCAGTAGCACGCTTGCGGCGCAAGTCAGCTACCTGACGGAAAAAACCATCTACATAGTCGGCAATACCGATAAATACACTGACGTCGCTGTCTCCTACGATTTCGGGTTCATCAAGCCGTCTGCCATCTTTGTGCGCCGTCGCGGCGACACGACTGGTGCGCCCGCGCTTGACGCTTACCAGATCGGCGCCTCGGCACCTGTCGGCGTAGGCAAGCTGATCGCCACCTACGGCCAGCTCAAAAACAAGACCACGGCGAATTCGGATTCCAAGGCCATAGGCCTGCGCTACGACTATCCGCTGTCCAAGCGAACCAYGATCTACGGCGGCGCGACCAGGATCAGCAACCAGGCCAACGCAGGCTACACCATCAGCGGCGGCGGTGGCAGTTCGGCTGGCCTGGCGCTCTCGGCGGTCGGCCAAAGCCCGAAGTCGCTGTACGCGGGTATTGCACACGTGTTTTGAGGCTTCCGCTCCAGGCTGATGTGCCTGGCAGCGATCTGGAATCGCCGTATGACGTGCCACGTCATGCGGCTTTTTTATGAGCGCCTCGCCGGGGGAACACTGCATCCAGGCGCGTGTTCCGGCCGGTTTATAAATGATGAACCAGGTTCATGTCCGGACGTTCCAGCCACCGGGCATATTCTTCGGCAAGCTGCCCGGCTTTCGACGTGGCCTGCGACCATGCGCGTATGCGTGCCTGGATATCGGGGCCGTAGCGCATGAAGTC
>NZ_JBFUGX010000629.1:0-2394 GCF_056402675.1 Polaromonas sp. P3_C2
GTTTGAGGGCGACGGCGAAGCCATTGCCCTGCGCCTTTTGCGCGACGGCTTTCTGGAAGCCCATCCCGGCAAGACGTCCGCGCCGGCAAAAAACCCTGCGCCTGCACCCGCCCAAACACTCACGCCGGCGCAGTTACAGAACTTTCCCAGCCCCGAAACCACCCAGGCCATTCAGGTCTCTGCCGATCAATTTGAAGGCAAGCGCTCGCTTGCCACAACCCGGATGTTCCTGTTCGACATCTGCGAACGCATGTTCGCCCGGCGCAACCCGGAGATGGCCGAGCGCTTTCGCGAAGCGCTGCGCAATGCCAAAGACCGCGAGACCATGCTCAGCGCCTCGCGCGAAATGATCGAGGAAATCGAAAAAAYCGCGGGCCACGAGCGCGCCGACTCCATCAGCGAGCGCATCGCCATGCTGCTGCCGCAGCACCAGGCCGCCTGATCGAGCCGACAGCGGCTTCCGTTACACTCAGCGGTGTCAGGAGAGAGTTTTCCTCGCGAAAACCGCCGAAGGCGCACGAGCACCCGGGGGGCACCCCCCTTGAGTAGCACTGAACGCTCAGGCAAAAGGACTGGCAACCGCCCTGCGGCGCACCACGCGGCAAGGCGTTCCCTACTGGAGAGAGGCCGCCTTTCACGGGCAGCCCACCGAAGGAGCAAGCCTGCATCGCCGGGTGAATCTCTCAGGTAAAGTGGACAGCAGGGGCAGCCCATGGATTGAGAACAAGTTCTTGCCATGACCGTGTTTGCCCCCTGGAGAATGCCTTGTCCGATTCGTCCACCTCTTCCGCCGCCCCCGAAACCTTGTTGAAAACGCCCCTGCATGACCTGCATGTGGAGCTTGGCGCGCGCATGGTGCCTTTCGCGGGCTATTCGATGCCAGTGCAGTACCCCGCGGGCCTGATGGCGGAACACCACCACACACGCCAGGCTGCCGGCCTTTTTGACGTGTCCCACATGGGCCAGCTACGCCTGGTGGGTGCTGATGCCGCAGTCGCGCTGGAATCCCTGATACCCGTTGATGTGATCGACCTGCCCGCCGGCAAGCAGCGCTACGGCCTGCTGTTGAACGACGACGGCGGCATCATCGACGACCTGATGTTCTTCAACCGTGACTATGCGAACGGCGGCGACCTGTTTGTCATCGTCAACGGTGCGTGCAAGGCGGGCGACATCGCGCACATCCAGGCCAAAATCGGTTCGCGCTGCGAAGTCATCCCCATGCCCGAGATGGCTCTGATGGCACTGCAGGGCCCGCAGGCCGTCACGGCCTTGCAGCGACTGGCGCCAGGCGTCGAAAAGCTGGTGTTCATGACCGGCGGGCGCTTCACCGTGGCCGGCTGCGACTGCTTCATCACCCGCAGCGGCTACACCGGTGAAGATGGCTTTGAAGTCTCGGTGCCTGCTTCGCAAGCTGACGCACTCGCACGCGCGCTGCTCGCGCAACCTGAAGTCAAACCCATCGGCCTGGGCGCGCGCAATTCGCTGCGGCTGGAAGCGGGCCTGTGCCTCTATGGCAACGACATTGACACCACCACCACGCCGGTGGAGGCCAACCTCAACTGGGCCATGCAAAAGATCCGCCGCACGGGTGGCGCACGTGCCGGCGGCTTTCCGGGTGCGGACAAAATCCTGGCCCAACTGGCAGACCCCGCCCTACTCACCCGCAAGCGTATCGGCCTGGTGGCGCTGGAGCGCGTTCCTGTACGCGACCACACCGAACTGCAAAGCACCGACGGCATGGCTATCGGCGAAGTCACCAGCGGTTTGTTGGGCCCCACCATCAACCAGCCCGTCGCCATGGGTTACATCAAACCTGAGTTCGCTGCGCTAGGCACACGCGTGAACGCCATCGTGCGCGGCAAGCCGGTGCCCATGGAAGTGGTCGCCATGCCTTTCGTTCCCGCCCGCTACTACCGCGGTTAAGCACCAGATCAAGCTCCCCGTTTTATTCACCCCACTCAACCCCTGGAGAACCTCATGACCGTCAAATACACCGAAGACCACGAATGGGTCAAGATTGAAGGCAACGTCGCCACCGTCGGCATCACCGTGCATGCGCAGGATGCGCTGGGCGATGTGGTGTTTGTGGACCTGCCGGCTGTCGGCACCACCTTCGCCCAGAAAGAAACCGCCGGTGTTGTCGAATCCGTCAAGGCCGCGGCCGACGTGTATATGCCCTTGAGTGGCGAAGTCACCGAAATCAACGAAGCCCTAAGAGACGACCCGTCTCTCGCTAACAGCGACCCGATGGGCGCCGGCTGGTTTTTCAAAGTCAAGCTGTCCGACCCAACGCAGCTTGACGCGCTGATGGACGAAACCCGCTACACCGCTTTCGCTGCCTGATTTTCTGACCGATTCTTTTTTCTGACTCCTGGCTGCCAAGCCTGACAC
>NZ_JBFUGX010000630.1:0-2393 GCF_056402675.1 Polaromonas sp. P3_C2
GTATGTGGGCAAGCTGGGCACCGGCTTCTCGGTCAACCCCGCCGATCAGGGAGCGAAGATTTCCTGGGTCAAGCTGGGCCACGCCACCAGCGCCGAGATCGAAAAAATGGCCGACACGCTCAAACCCGCCGACATCATGACGGTATCGAAAACAGACCCCGGTGATGCGAGCTTCACCAAAGTGTTCTACGGCGGCAATGCCAACTGGATCAAGATCAAGCCCGGCATGGAAAAGGCTGCCGCCTTCCTGGAAACGCACCGCTATGCCTACCTGATGGGCGGCAGCATGGGCTTTTCCAAAATGGAAGGCACCACCGTCAACATCAAGGACAAGGTCGCCTACTCGGCGCTGCAGAACATGCAGGACTCCATGGTCAAGACCGGCAAGGGGTGGAACGCGGCCAGCGGCATCRCACTTGACAAGGCCCTGATCGCCGGCGGCGTGATGGTGCACAAGCTGGACGGCGGCCAGAAAGACCTGGCCGGCACCGCCATCAACAGCGAATGGATGCCGGTGCACACCAAGGCCCTGCTGGTCGGCGAAGACATCGCCGGCGATGCACTGGGCAACAAGGCCAACCCCAACAAGGTGTCCAACCCCGACAACCTGAAGTTCTCCGAAAAAATGCGCACACTCTTCATCGGCGAAGACAGCAGCACCCACGTCAACAACTTCATCTGGGCCTACAACGTCGACACCCAACAGCTGTCGCGCCTGATGTCCATGCCTTCGGGCGCCGAAGCCACCGGCCTGCATGTGGTGGACGACCTCAACGGCTGGACCTACATCATGAGCAACTTCCAGCACGCCGGCGACTGGATTCCGGCGCTGCATGGCAAGGTGCAGGCCACGCTGGACCCGCTGGTGCGCGCGAACTACAAGGACCGCTTCGGCGCGGCTGTCGGCTACCTCACCGCAGACCCCAGCAGCATCAAGCTGGGCTGACTGACGGCATAGCCATAAACATGGTTACAGGCACCGGCTTCGGTGCCTCAGGCGGAAAGCGGGCTCATGGCCCGCTTTCCGCTTTTTGCCCCGTATGAAATGCCGCGCACGGGTTGTGCGATGTGCGACCTTACGTGTTCGTCCCTAGAATGTTCAGGACAGCGACGGCCGGCCTGACGTGGCCTGACGCGTTGGGTTATGTGCATAAAAAGCCCATCTAACCCATACAGGACGGGCGCAAGCGGCTATCAAAAACAGAGCATCTGCAGTGACAACACTGAAACAGCACCGAGACAAATCCATGCGATACGCCCAGATCGATCTGATCAACTACGCCCGAACCCTGCTGACCACCGCCGGGCTGGAGCACGACAAGGCCGCCGCCGTGGCCGACATCCTGGTCCAGGGCGACCTGATGGGCCATAACACCCACGGGCTCGCCCTGCTGCCGGGCTACCTGGCAGAGCTGGAGTCTGGCGCGATGGAAAAACTCGGCACCCCAGCCGTGCTGGCCGACCATCCGGCCGCCGTGACATGGGACGGCCGCCGCCTGCCCGGCCCCTGGCTGGTTCTGCAAGCGATGGCATTGGCCACTGAGCGTGCCGCCACCCAGGGCACCTGCACTGTTGTGATTCGCCGCAGCCACCACATCGCCTGCCTGGCCGCCTATCTCCAGCGCGCCACCGATCAGGGCCTGATGATGCTGCTGACCTGCTCGGACCCGAACACGGCCAGCGTTGCCCCCTTTGGCGGCCTGGACCCGGTGTTCACACCCAATCCGGTTTCTGCCGGCATTCCCACCAACGGCGTTCCGGTGCTGATGGATGTGTCTACCTCGGCCACGACCAACGGCATGACCAACCGGCTGCACAAGGAAGGCAAGCGGCTGCCTGCTGCCTGGGTGATGGACGGTCACGGCGTGGCCAGTGACAACCCTTCGGTGCTGTTCGACGAACCCAAGGGCACCATCCTGCCGCTGGGTGGCATGGACTCGGGCCACAAGGGTTATGGCCTCACCTTGCTGGTAGAGGCATTAACCGGCGGCCTCGCAGGTCATGGCCGCGCCGACCCGAAGGAAGGATGGGGCGCCACGGTCTTCCTGCAGGTGATTGACCCGCGCGCTTTTGCGGGCCTGGACGCATTCACGCGCCAGACTGGCCATGTCACGGATGCCTGCCGTGCATCACGACCCGCGCAAGCAGGGTCTGCCGTGCGCACTCCGGGGGAAAAAGGCATTGCGCTGGCAGCCGGGCAAATGGAATCGGGCGTGGAGCTGTATCCCTCCATCCTGCCCGCACTGTCAAGCTGGGCCATCAAGCTTGGGGTGACAGAGCCGTCTGCCGCCCACTGAAGCGCAGCCTTTCCAGCGGAAAACCGATCCGGCCAGCCGTTGCCGCTGACGGATTTTCTGCTTGCTGCGCCTGCTGATCAGCCTTTGGTATTACAG
>NZ_JBFUGX010000631.1:0-2387 GCF_056402675.1 Polaromonas sp. P3_C2
ACCCATGAGCGCCGTGACGCACCCCAAACACCCCAAAGACCTGCATGTGAAAAAGCCCCCTGCCGGGCCGCTGGGCTGGCGCATGCTGGTTGAGTGGCTCAGCGAAGACGGCGTCATCAGCGCCGCTGAAGCCCAGCGCACGATTGCACGCTGCTCCCAGGTGCAAAGCGCGCAGCCGCCGTTGACGCGGCTTGCCAGTGTCGGCATGACACGCCTGGCCGACGGCAAACCCCTGGACATGGAAACGATCACGCAATGGCTGGCCGGACGGGCCGGCCTTGCTTACCTGCGGATTGACCCGCTCAAGGTGGACGTGGGCAAGGTGGCGGACACCATGTCGGCCATGTATGCCGAGCGGCACAAGGTGCTGCCGGTGCAGGTGACCCCCAGCGAGGTGGTGATTGCCACTTCGGAGCCTTTCGTGACTGACTGGGTGCAGGAGGTCGAACGTCAGGCCAAGCGCAGCGTGCGCCTTGTGGTTGCCAGCCCCCTCGAAATCACCAAGTTCACCGCCGAATTTTTTGCCCTGGCCAAATCCGTCAAGGCAGCGATCAAGGCCGGCGGCGGGTCGACATCGGCGAGCTTTGAACAACTGGTTGAGCTGAACAAAAGCAACAAGCAGCTGGACGCCAATGACCAGGGCGTGGTGCAGGTGGTGGATTGGCTCTGGCAGTACGCCTTTGACCAGCGCGCCAGCGACATCCACCTCGAGCCGCGGCGCGAGCAGGGCGTGATCCGCTTTCGCATCGACGGCGTGCTGCATCCCGTTTATCAACTGCCCATGGGCGTGCACAACGCCATGACCGCCCGCATCAAGCTGCTGGGCCGCATGGATGTGGTGGAAAAGCGCCGACCGCAGGATGGCCGCATCAAGACCCGCAACCCGCGCGGCGACGAAGTTGAGATGCGCCTGTCCACCTTGCCCACAGCCTTCGGCGAGAAGATGGTCATGCGTATTTTTGATCCGGACACCACGGTCAAGGACCTGGATGCCCTGGGTTTTTCGCAGCACGACGCCGAACGCTGGGAACAACTGGTCAAGCGGCCCTATGGCATTGTGCTGGTCACCGGGCCTACCGGTTCCGGCAAGACCACCACGCTTTATTCCACGCTCAAGCGGCTTGCGACTGAAGAAGTCAACGTCAGCACGATTGAAGACCCGATCGAAATGATCGAGGCCTCTTTTAACCAGACGCAGGTGCAGCCGCACCTGGATTTCGATTTCCCCGAGGGGCTGCGCGCGCTGATGCGGCAGGATCCGGACATCATCATGGTGGGCGAAATCCGCGACCTGCAGACGGCCGAGATGGCGGTGCAAGCCGCGCTGACCGGCCACCTGGTTTTCAGCACGCTGCATACCAATGACGCCCCGTCGGCGGTGTCCCGCCTGATGGAACTCGGGGTTCCTTCTTACCTGATCAACGCCACCTTGCTGGGTGTGCTGGCCCAGCGGCTGGTACGCACCTTGTGCAGCAATTGCCGCCAGCCTGATGAGGCCGCCTCACGCGAAACGCTCGCCGACCTGGTCAAACCCTGGCAAATCAGCGGCGGCTACCGGCCGTACAAGCCGGTGGGCTGTGTGGATTGCCGGATGACCGGTTTCCGTGGGCGTATGGGTCTTTATGAGCTGCTGACCGTCACGGAAGGCTTCAAGGAAAAAGTCTCGAAAGAGCCCAATATCGATGCGCTGCGCCGCCAGGCGGTCAGTGAAGGTATGCGCCCGCTTCGGTTGGCCGGCGCGTTGAAAGTGGCAGAGGGCCTGACAACCATCGAGGAAATTTTGGCCTCCACCCCGCCTTTGGCCTGAGTCCTTGGGCCTTTTACAACGGCCGGCCCGTTGTAAGCAAGAGGTAAGCCAAAAGATTACGAAAGGTAAGTGAAAGCCACATGGCGGGGGCCGGGTGATTGAATGCACAATCCACCGATTCTTTCTTTTATATATGTATTGAGGAGACAGCCGTGAATATCAAGAGTCAGAAAGACTTTTTCTCCGGCCTCATGTTCATGGGCGTCGGTGTGGCGTTCGCATGGGGGGCAACCACCTACAACGTGGGTGAGGGTGCCCGTATGGGACCGGGTTACTTCCCCCTCATGCTGGGTATTTTGATGACTGTTCTGGGGGCCGCGATCACTTTCAAGGCACTGGTCGTGGAAACCGTGGGCGGCGACAAGATCGGCAAATGGGCCTGGAAGCCCCTCTCCTTCATCATCCTGGCCAATCTGCTATTCGGCATTTTGCTGGCCGGTTTGCCGAGCATCAAGATTCCAGCCATGGGCATGATCGTGGCGATTTATGCGTTGACCTTCATTTCCAGCATGGCTGAAGAAGGCTGGAAGGTCAAAAACACTTTCATTCTTGCGACGGTGCTGGCCATCGGCAGCTACCT
>NZ_JBFUGX010000632.1:0-2384 GCF_056402675.1 Polaromonas sp. P3_C2
AAACGAGGTGGCAAATGCAAACAGCGCGCCCGAGATGACACCCGGAGCGATGACGGGCAGGGTGATTCTGAAAAACGTCCGCAACGGGGTCTCGCCAAGGCTGAGCGACGCGCGCACCAGGTTGTGGTTAAAGCCTGCGAGCGTTGCGAGCACGGTGGTCAGCACAAAAGGCGCACCCAGCGCGGCATGCACCACGATCAGCCCGAAGTAGCTGTCGGCAAGGCCCAGCGGGGCGAAATACAGGTAGGTGGCCACGCCGACAACGACGATGGGGACAACCATAGGCGCGATGAGGATGCCCATGAGAAGGCTCTTGAACCGGAAGTTGGTTCTGGACAGGCCGACAGCTGCCAAAGTACCCAGCGCGGTGGCGATCAGTGTTGCAGCGGGGGCCACGATGAAACTGTTTTTGGCAGCCCTGGCCCATTCAGGCGAATCCAGCAGGTTGCGATACCACTTCAGCGACCAGCCCGGGATGGGGTAACTCAGAAAGGAGCTGTCGGAGAAAGACAGCGGCACCATGACCAGGATGGGCGCCAGCAAAAAAGCCAGAATGGCAACGCAGGCGGCGCGCACCAGCCACCAGCCGGCCTTGTCTGCCAGGGTGGCATAGCGGGGAAAGGCGGGCCCTTTGATTTTGAGCATGATGAATTGGCGTCTGCGTCTGTAAAAGAAAATGGGATGTCAACCGATGCTGAGTTCGGCCTTGCCGATGCGCCGGTAAACGCTGTAAAGAACCATGGTGGCCGTCAGCAACACCGCACCCAGCGCACAGGCCATGCCCCAATTGACTTCGACGTTGGTGTAGCGGGCGATGTAGTAGCTCAGCATCTGGTCATCCGCACCGCCGAGCAGGGCGGGGGTGACGTAATAGCCGATCGACAGGATGAACACCAGCAACGCGCCTGCGCTGATGCCGGGATAGGTCTGCGGCACATACACCCGAAAGAAGGCAGACAGGGGTGCGCTGCCCAGCGACACAGCGGCCCGCACGTAGGTTGCCGGCACATTCTTCATCACGCTGTAAAGCGGCAGGATCATGAAGGGCAGCAGGATGTGCACCATGGCAATCACCACGCCTGCGCGGTTGAACAGCAGCGGCAGGGGGCTGTCTATGAGGCCGATACCCATCAGCCCCCGGTTGACCAGGCCTTCTGATTGCAGCAGGACGATCCAGGCCGCCACGCGCACCAGAATCGATGTCCAGAAAGGCACCAGCACCAGGATCATCAGCAGGTTGGCCTTGCGCGCCGGCAACGAGGCCAGCCACCAGGCCAAGGGGTAGCCCAGCGCCAGGCAAAAAACGGTGACCAGAAAACTGATCTGAAAGGTGCGCAGCAAAATGGCGCCGAAAGCGCGCTGGTCCGGCGGCATGCGTTCCACCTCGCCCTTGCTGTCGCGTCGCAAGTCCACCGATGCCAGCAGATAGTCGGGCGTCCAGCGGGAACTGTTTTTGGCAATCGCTTGCCAGAAGAGGGGCTCTGCCCAGCGTGGGTCGAGCTGGAGCAGCCTGGCCTGTATTTCTTCAGGCGAGCCCGTGACAGGCAGCGCGCGATAGGTCCCCATGACAAGGGAGCGCGCACCCGGCACTTCGGAGTTGAGGCGACGTGCCAGTGCGCCGGCATCCGAACTGTCAGAAAGATGGCCCAGGTCTTCCACCAGTGCTGCGTAACTTGCAGGGCTGGGGGGTGTCTGGGCGTTCCAGTCCTTGAGGCTTTGCGCCGTCCGGGGCAGCGCCCTCGCCACCTCCGGATTTTCAACGGCGCGTTGCAACAGGGCCGCAATCGGCACCAGCAAGGTCAGCAGCAAAAACACCAGCAAGGGCACTGTGAGTGCAAAGGCGCGCCATTTTCGACGAGCGTCTGCGCGCGACAGCGCCTGACGCAATGTGACGGCGTCATTGCCCTCAAGGGCGCCCTGGCTGGTGATGCTGCTCATGGGGTGCTTGCTCCGTCGGCTTATTGCGTGGCCCAGGCGGCAAAGCGTTTTTCAAGCGCCTCGCCCTGGTCGGCCCAGAAACCAACATTCATCTGGATGGCTTCTTTGGCATTGGCCGGCGACGTTGGCAGATCGTCCAGCACCTTCTTGTCGAGCTTGGCCAAAGCCTGGTTGTTGACGGGGCCGTAGGCAATGTTCTGGGCATAGACGGCCTGGGTGGCGGGCTGGCTGGCAAAGGCGATGAATTTCATCGATGCGTCCTTGTTGGGTGCGCCTTTGGGAATGACCCAATAGTCCAGGTCGTAGATGCCGCCGGGCCAGTAGATCTTCAGGTTGCGGCCTTCACGGTTGGCGGCGTCGATGCGGCCGTTGTAAACGGTGCTGAGGGCGACGTCACCGGCCACGAGGAACTGGGCGGGCTGGGCGCCGGCTTCCCACCACTGGAT
>NZ_JBFUGX010000633.1:0-2384 GCF_056402675.1 Polaromonas sp. P3_C2
AGCCCAGTCCCAACTGGCCGTGCAGGGCAACCAGGCCAACTACGCGGCGCTGGTCGCGGACGTGTCGGGGGTTGTCACCGCCATCGAGGCCGAGCCGGGCCAGGTCGTGACGGCTGGCGCGCCGGTGGTGCGGATTGCAGCGGATGGTGTGCGTGATGTGGTGTTCTCTGTGCCCGAAGACAAGGTGGCGGCCATCAAGGTCGGCTCGCCGGTCAGTATCCGCGTGTGGTCCCAGACCGCCGAGCTGACTGGAAAAGTGCGCGAAGTGGCGGCCAGCAATGACCCCGTCACGCGGACCTACACCGTCAAGGTTTCCGTTGACGCGAAAGAACCGCCGCCGCTAGGTGCCACGGTGTATGTGGTGCCGCAGGCCGGCAGCGTGGTGGGTGCGCCGGTCATCAAGCTGCCGACAACAGCGCTGCGTCAGGAAGGCAAGGCCACGGCGGTATGGGTGGTTGACAAGGCCACCATGACCGTCAAACCGCAACTCATTCAGGTTGCCACGGCCGACGGCAACGACGTGGTGGTGGCTTCCGGGTTGCAGCCCGGGATGCTGRTGGTCAGCGCCGGCGTGCATGTGCTCTCGCCGGGCYAGAAAGTCAGTATTTACCAGCCAAGTGTGGCTGTAGCCGGCGCCAGTCCTGCGCAAACAGCTATCAATTCAGTAGCAACGCCCGCGACATCCGCGGCGCCTGTGACAGCACCGGTTGCCGTCTCCGCGGCTTCTGCCGCGAAGTGAGGACGGCATGACGCAACCCCATCCAGACAGCAGCAGCGCTGCCGGCGAACTGGCTTCGCCCTCGACCCGTTTCAACCTTTCCAAATGGGCGCTGGACCACCCGGCGCTCACCCGTTATCTCCTGCTGGTGCTGATGATTCTGGGCTTTGTCGCCTACTTCCAGCTTGGGCAGGACGAAGACCCACCGTTTACCTTCCGCGCCATGGTCGTGCGCACCTACTGGCCGGGCGCGACAGCGCAGCAGGTGGCCGAGCAGGTGACCGACAAGCTGGAGCGCACGCTGCAGGAAGCGCCTTATGCCGACAGGATTCGCAGCTACTCCAAACCCGGTGAATCGCAGATCATTTTCCAGATCAAGGACTCGTCCAAACCCGGCGACGTTGCCAACGTCTGGTATTCGGTGCGCAAGAAAATCGGCGACATGCGCGGCACGTTGCCGGGCGGCATCCAGGGCCCGTTCTTCAACGACGAATTCGGCGATGTGTATGGCGTGATCTACGCGCTGGAAGCCGACGGCTTCAATTACGCTGAACTCAAGACTTTTGCCGACGATGTGCGCCAGCAACTGCTGCGTGTGCCCGACGTGAGCAAGGTGGAGCTGTTTGGTGTCCAGGACGAAAAAGTCTACATAGAGATTTCGCAAAAGCGCCTGGCGCAACTGGGGCTGGACCTGAACCAGGTGCTGGCGCAACTGGGCCAGCAAAACGCGGTGGAATCTGCCGGTGCGGTGCAGACGCCGCTGGATGTGGTGCAGGTGCGCGTGGCGGGTCAGTTCGAGGCGATTGAACAATTGCGCATCATGCCGATTCGCGGCAGCTCCGGCAACCAGCTGCAACTGGGCGACATCGCCGAAATCAAGCGCGGTTATGTGGATCCGCCTTCCGTCAAGGTGCATCACCAGGGCAAGGAAGTGATTGCGCTGGGCGTGTCCATGGGCAAGGGCGGCGATATCATCGCGCTGGGCAAGTCGCTCACGGCGCTGTCGGGCCGAATCGAAAAAACCTTGCCAAGGGGCATCGAGCTGGTGAACGTGCAGAACCAGCCCAAGGCGGTGGCCACCTCGGTCAACGAGTTCGTGCGCGTGCTGATCGAGGCCGTGGTGATCGTGCTGGCGGTGAGTTTCATCGCCCTGGGCTTTCACAAGCGGCCGCACAACGGCCCCGGCCAGCTCCCGTTGTGGAAGCGTTATTACATCGACATGCGGCCTGGCCTGGTGGTGGGCATCACAATCCCGCTGGTACTGAGCCTGACCTTTCTGGCCATGTGGTACTACGGCATCGGGCTGCACAAGATTTCGCTGGGCTCGCTCATCATTGCGCTGGGCCTGCTGGTRGACGACGCCATCATCGCTGTCGAGATGATGGTGCGCAAAATGGAAGAGGGCTACGACAAGGTGCGCGCCGCAACCTTTGCCTATGAGATTACGGCCATGCCCATGTTGACGGGCACGCTGATCACGGCCACGGGATTTTTGCCCATCGGCCTGGCCAAGTCCACCACCGGTGAATACACCTTTGCGATTTTTGCGGTGACGGTGATCGCGCTGGTGCTCAGCTGGATCGTCTCCGTTTATTTCGTTCCTTATTTGGGAACGCTGCTTCTGAAGGTGCCGCCGCATGTACAGGAAGTGGCCGCAGGCCAGGAC
>NZ_JBFUGX010000634.1:0-2383 GCF_056402675.1 Polaromonas sp. P3_C2
GTGTAGGCGGCCAGATGCTCCAGCGGCACGGCGCAGTCTTCGATAAAACTCACCGGCTTGCCGTCGCCCTTGAGGCTCATCATGATGTTGAGGCCGGCCTTGCGCACCTCCCACAGGTTTTTTTGCGGTGCGTCCTCGGTCATCTCCACCACCGAATCGGGCAGCAGCAGGTCGCCCATCAACTCGCCCAGGCGCTTGAGCTTGGGCAACAGCTCGGCCTTGCTGGCACCCGAAAACTCCACCAGCAAAATGGCCGCCGGATCGCCGATCAGCGCGCTGCGGATCGTCGGCGCAAAGGCCGGGTTTTGCAGCGACAGGTCGATCATCGTGCGGTCGACCAGCTCTACCGCAGTGAGCGTGCCTTCGCCGATCTTGACGATGAATTGCGCCGCATCCATGGCGCGGTAAAAGGTCGGGAAATTCACCACACCCAGCACCTTGGCCCGGGGCAGCTCGCTCAGTTGCAGCGTCAGCGACCGGGTCAGCGCCAGCGTGCCTTCGCTGCCTATCAGCAGGTGCGCCAGGTTGACCGAGCCGTCGCTGGTGTAGGGCCGCTCGCTCTGCGGGTCAAAGATGTCCAGGTTGTAGCCGCCCACGCGCCGCATGACTTTCGGCCAGCGCCGCTTGATGAGGGGGTGCAGCTCCTCGGCCAGCGCACGCACGTGGCTGCCCAGCTCGCGTGCCTTGCCGCTGCTGCCGGCGTAAGCGCCCAGCTGTAGCAGGCTGCCGTCGGATGTCCAGGCTTTGGCACCCAGCACGTTGTGCACCATGTTGCCGTAGGCAATGCTGCGGCTGCCGCAAGAGTTGTTGCCCGCCATGCCGCCCAGCGTGGCCTGCGCACTGGTCGAAACATCCACCGGGTACCACAGGCCGTGTTTTTTCAGCGCGGCGTTCAGGTGGTCCAGCACAATGCCGGGCTCTACCTCCGCCGTGCGTTCTTCCGGGTTCACCGCCAGGATGTTGCGCACATGCTTGGCGTAGTCGATGACAAGGCCGGTGCCCACGGTTTGCCCGCACTGGCTGGTGCCGCCGCCGCGCGGCACGATGGGCACCTGCATGTCGCGGCAGATGTCCAGCGCGGCCTTCACATCGTCTGCCGTGCGCGGCACAAACACGCCCACAGGCATGACCTGGTAGATCGAGGCGTCGGTAGCGTAGCGGCCCCGGTCGGCCGGTGAAAACAGCACTTCGCCCTGTGTTTCGGCGGCCAGCCGCGCCGCCAGCCGGCCGGCAACTTCATTGCTGATGCGGGCCACGTTGTCGTAGGCGTGGGCCGCGGCCTGCCGGGAGATCTTGAGTGGAAGAGGGGCGTTCATCGCGGGCGATCCGGGTTTTGTGTGGGTGTTGAGGCCCGGCCCTGAAGCCAGGCAAAGGTCACGTTGCAGGTCACGCCCTGGAAGGCGTGCTGGAGGGCGCCGCTGCGGCGCGCAGTTGCTGGACCACGACTTCGCGCTTGCTGGCCAGGTGGCCCAGCAGCACCTTGCGCATGGCGGCGGTGTCGCGCGCAGCCAGTGCGTCAATCATCAGCTCGTGTTCATTCACGGCTGACTTCCATTTTTCTTCGTCCTGGTTGGAGCGAAAGCGCAGCGCCTGCAGGCGCGCATTGACCTGCCGGTAGGTGGTGGTGAGCACCGGGTTCTTCGCGGCCGCGTTGATGGCGCTGTGAATGGCGGAGTTGAGCCGGTAGTAGTTGGGCAGGTCGCGGCGTGTGTAGGCGGCCAGCATTTCAAAGTGCATGGCCTTGATTTCGGCCAGCTCGTCGTCGGTGATGCGCTGCGCGGCCAGTTCGCCCGATTGCGCCTCCAGCCCGGCCATGACCTCAAAGGTATTCAGCACGTCGGCTTCGGTGAGTTCCACCGCTATCGCACCGCGGTTGGGCAAGAGCTCGACCAGGCCTTCAGCGGCCAGCATCTTGATGGCCTCGCGCAGCGGCGTGCGCGAGACATTCAAAACTTCGCTGAGTTCGCGTTCATTGAGCTTGGCGCCCGGCTGGATGCGGTTTTCAACCAGCATCTGGCGCAGGCGGTGCGCCACCTGTTCGTGAAGGGCAGCGCGGGGGATGGGAATGATTTCGGCAGCCATGAGCAAATTTTGTATGCAAAAAACAGGGGTGTCAAATCAATTTGTAACCCTTTG
The DNA here is from genome assembly GCF_056402675.1 of Polaromonas sp. P3_C2. Taxonomy (NCBI): domain Bacteria; kingdom Pseudomonadati; phylum Pseudomonadota; class Betaproteobacteria; order Burkholderiales; family Comamonadaceae; genus Polaromonas; species Polaromonas sp. P3_C2. The sequence continues at coordinate 2,137 of NZ_JBFUGX010000634.1, forward strand.
CTCTATTGACAAATGAATTTTGTATGCAAAAAATAGCGTCCTACTTCTGGAGTTTTTCGCCATGTTGACGCTTGACTTTCACCCCACCGGACGTCATTTTCTACAAATTCCCGGCCCTTCGCCGGTGCCTGACCGTGTCCTGCGGGCCATGAGCCTGCCCACCATCGACCACCGCGGCCCTGAATTCGCGGCGCTGGGCCTCAAGGTGCTGGCCGACATCAAGAAGATCTTCCAGACCCAACAACCC
>NZ_JBFUGX010000635.1:0-2382 GCF_056402675.1 Polaromonas sp. P3_C2
GTATAACGTAATTTATACCGCATATGGGTGCAATATAAGGTGGCAAATCCACCCACAAAACCAGCTTCCATTGCCCGCTCCATATGACCTTCCTGCTCCATTAAATATACCTGTCGCAGCGCTCATTAGAACTCTTGTTTACGACTTTAGCTACGCGAAATAGCTGCACCCTAGCCCACCTGCAGCTCGTGCTCATAACACCACATCCAGCTTTCCCCCGGCTCAAACGACTGGATCACCGCGTGCCCCGTCGCTGCATGGTGTTTACTGGCATGCTGGTTTTTTGAATCGTCGCAACAGCCGATATGACCGCAGTGCACGCACAGCCGTAAATGCATCCAGGTGTCGCCCATTTTCAGGCACTCTTCACAACCTTTGGCATTGGGTGCGTGGACTTCGGAGGGGACGTGGCTGCAGGGTTTGATACGCATAAAAAACTCCCATCAGACGGCCACAGCCGCGCTCTCCATCGCCGCCAGGTGCTGGTGGATCATGGCCACAACTGCAGCGCCCTCGCCTATTGCACCGCCCACGCGCTTGACAGAGCCGCTGCGCACATCGCCAATGGCAAAAAGGCCCGGAATATTCGTTTCCAGCGGAGCGGGTTTGTAGTCGGAGTGCTTGCAGGTAACAGCCTCCCCGGTGCGGACAAAACCGTGTGCATCAATGGCTGCGCCACAACTTGTCAGCCAGCTGGTTTCCGGATCGGCGCCGACAAACAGGAACACGTTGCGCACATCCGCCGCGTGTTCGGTGCCGCTCTTGCGGTTGCGCCAGGTCACACCGGAAAGGCCTGTGCCGCCATTGCCGTCGCCATCATCATCATCGCCGTGCAGCTTCACCACCTCGGTATGCGGCAGCAGCTCGATGTTGGGTGCGGCTTCAATGCGGTCTATGAGGTAGCGCGACATGCTGGCGGCCAGGCTGGGGCCGCGCACCAGCATGTTGACCTTGGCCGCATGCTGCGACAAAAACACCGCCGCCTGCCCGGCCGAATTGCCACCGCCCACCAGCACCACGTCGGTCTGGCTGCACATCTTTGCTTCCAGCGCAGAAGCCCAATACCAGACACCGCGGCCTTCAAATTTTTCAAGGCGCGGTACCTCGGGGCGGCGGTAGCGGGCGCCACTGGCCACCACCACGGTCTTGGCGCGCAGCGTGCGGCCGTCGGTCAGATTCACCTGCAGCTCGCCCTTGATGGCCTTGTGGGCGCAGTCCAGCGATTGAGCCTGCGCGGGGATCAGCATTTCCACACCAAACTTTTGTGCCTGCACATACGCACGGCCGGCCAGCGCCTGGCCCGAGATGCCGGTAGGGAAACCCAGGTAGTTTTCAATGCGCGCACTGGCGCCGGCCTGCCCGCCGTAAGCACGGCAGTCGAGCACCAGCACATGCAGGCCTTCCGATGCGGCATATACCGCCGTGGCCAGCCCGGCGGGCCCGGCGCCCACCACGATCACGTCAAACAGCTCGTCGTGTTCTTCCGTGTCGACCATGCCGATGCAGCGCGCCAGCTGGTTTTCGTCGGGGTTCACCAGCACCGAGCCATCCGGGCACACCGCCAGCACATCACCGGCGGCCACGCCGTATTGCTCCATCAACGCGGCGGCGCCCGCGTCCTGGGCGATGTCCACCACATGGTTGGGCTCGCCGTTGCGGTTCAAAAAGCTTTGCAGACGCACCACACCGGCCGAGTTGGGCTGGCCGATCAGCACCGGGCCGCTGGCGCCGGCTTCGATCAAGGCCACGCGCCGCAAGATCAGCGCGCGCACCAGCCGCTCGCCCAGGTCGGCTTCGGCAATGATGAGCGCGCGCAGCTGGCCGGGCGGCACCAGCAGGGCTTCGACATCTTCTTCGGCATGGCCGTCCACCAGCGCGTTCTGGCCCGACAGCTGGCCAACTTCCGCCAGAAACTGGCCCGGCCCCTGGTTGACGATGGGCACCACGTGGCCGAGGCCGTCGCGCTGGGTGATGGTGACCGAACCCTTGAGCATCACAAACATGCCGGGGCCGGGCTCACCGGCGGCAAACAGCCTCTCGCCTTTCTTGAACTGCAACACCTTGCCGAAGCGCTGGATGCGTGCAATTTCAGCGGCGCTGAGCACCGGAAACATCTGGTGGTGCCGGCTGGTGTCGGCAGCCAGCGGGGATTGGGCTGGGGTGTGGGTTGCGTTGTCGGCCATCAAAATACTCCGTTAAGCCTGTTGCCTGCGGCTTGTGCGCGCGGGCTTTGGCATCAGTCAGACGATGCCATTAAACGACGAATTGGATGTCGAATCCTCCTGCAGCAGTCGGGATTTCGGCGCAAGAGAACAAATCCGACCATCTTGGGCTAGCAGGCCTGTACGCTCATGGCTGCACCCCTCGCTTATCAACGAACAC
>NZ_JBFUGX010000636.1:0-2380 GCF_056402675.1 Polaromonas sp. P3_C2
CGCCTGCTCATCGAGCGCCCAGACTGCGCCATGAGCACGGCGGCGCATGCCATCCAGCAGCTGGCCGACCTGAACAACCCCAATGTGGTCAAGGTGGTGCTTGATGCGCGCCATACGGCCCTTTACTTCAGCCGCTCACCCATTCCGGCCGCGCGCGACTTTACCGGCAAGGCGTGGTGGGAGGCCGGCAGCAGCCTGCCCCGGCCACTCCGGCACGTAGGCATTTACGGCTATCGGGTGGGATTTCTGCGGGAGTTCCCGCGCCTTCCCCAGTCGCCACTCGAGCAACTGGAGTGCCTTGAGCAACTCCGGGCGCTGTGGCACGGCCATCGCATCGCCGTGCACATCACTGGCGACGCGCCTGGGCCGGGCGTTGACACGCCGGAAGACCTGGACCTCGCCCGCAAGCTGTTTTCCTGACCTGCCCTCCCCGGCATGACGCGGGCTCGTAAGTTGCTGTCAGGGGTGCATGCTATCCTTGGGAAAAACACAAGTGTGAGGCCTGCAGGGCGTGCCGGCAGCCCTCCATACCTGTCAAGCAGCCCCTGCGGAAACCGGCCGGCGGTTCGGGCTGACTTCAAGAATTCATAAAATCCGAGGACATCCATGAGACTGATTTTGTTGGGCGCGCCTGGCGCGGGCAAGGGGACGCAAGCGACCTTCATCTGCCAGAAGTACGGCATTCCCCAGATTTCCACCGGCGACATGCTTCGTGCGGCCGTCAAAGCCGGCACGCAGCTGGGCATTGAAGCCAAAAAAATCATGGACTCGGGTGCACTGGTCAGCGACGACCTGATCATCAATTTAGTCAAAGAGCGCATTGCCCAGCCCGACTGCGCCAAGGGCTTTCTGTTTGACGGCTTTCCGCGCACCATTCCGCAGGCGGACGCCATGAAGTCTGCCGGCGTCAAGCTGGACTACGTTCTTGAAATCGACGTCCCCTTCGACGCCATCATCGAGCGCATGAGCGGACGCCGTTCGCACCCCGCCTCAGGCCGCACCTACCACGTCAAGTTCAATCCGCCCAAGGTTGAAGGCAAAGACGATGTGACCGGCGAGCCGCTGATCCAGCGCGATGACGACAAGGAAGAAACTGTCCGCAAGCGCCTGGAGGTTTACAGCGCCCAGACCCGTCCGCTGGTTGAGTACTACTCCAGCTGGGCAAAGTCAGAGCCTGAACTGGCCCCGAAATACCGTGCCATCAGCGGCATGGGCGGTGTTGACGAGATCACCGCCCGGGCATTTAAGGCGCTGGCGGGTTGAACCGGCCTAACGCGAGTCCACTTGCCCCAAAAAAGCCGTCAGCCCGACGGCTTTTTTTATTCCGGCTTCCGGACCTGGTGGACTGCAATTGCAAGCGCGGCTTCAACTCTCCGCCAGCAACTCGAGCATCATCGCTATCCTCGCCTTCACGGGACTCAGCCCCTGCGAATCAGAAAACAGATCCCCCGGTGTGGGCAAGACCCGGCCATTGAAGCATCTTGTCGCACGGACGACCCGAACCCCCGCAGACCGCGCGCGAAGCAAGGCCGCCTCCAGCGCGTGGTGCAAGGTGCCATTACCCGTGGCAGCAACCACCAGCCCCTGGACACCCTGTGCCAGCAACGCGTCCACGATCGCACCACTGGCGCCGGCATGGTTCATGACAATCTCAACGCGCGGCCACTGGAGCGGAATCATGGAATTCGCTATTATTTTTATAGCTGCTTGCGCCCGTTCCACATGGGTTTCCGGCCAATTTCTCACTAACCTGAGGAATCCTTCCTCCACATAGCCAATCGGCCCCGCATCACCGGAGTCAAAAGCGTCAACCCTGTAGGTATGCACTTTCTGCACGTCCAGCGCGCTGTGGATGGTTCCGGCACACACCGCGACAACACCCATTGCCCCAGCATGACGCGCCACCGCCATGGCATCCAGCATGTTCTGGGGGCCGTCAGGCACCAGCGCAGTCGCCGGCCGCATGGCACAGGCCAGCACCACAGGTTTATCGGGGCGGCACACCGCATGAAGGAAATACGCCGTTTCTTCCAGCGTGTCCGTGCCGTGCGTGATGACAATGCCCTGCACGTCCGGCTGGGCCAGAAAGTGATTGACCCGACTGGCCAGCCGCACCCATACATCGAAGCTCATGTCCTTGCTGTCGACCTGCGCGACCTGCTCGGTCATCAAGGGGCCGAACCTGGCCAAAGGCGGGACCGCCGCCACAAGTTGCTCAACGCCCACCTGGGCAGCGGTATAGCCGATGTTGTCCGACGCACTCGCAGCCTGCCCGGCAATCGTGCCGCCGGTGCCCAGAATCACAATATTTTGAGGATGCATAAAACGTAAACTTGCAATCTTTTAAAAACTGGATGAAAATACAGTTACTGGATATTAA
>NZ_JBFUGX010000637.1:0-2379 GCF_056402675.1 Polaromonas sp. P3_C2
TGCTGACCCAGATTGACAACGTCCGCCACAGCGTCACCAACAAGGCTTCCGAGCTGGTCGTCAACGCCATGGGTTTCCTGGGCGTGCCCTACAAGCGCGGCGGCAACACCGTTGAAACGGGGTTTGACTGCAGCGGTTTTGTACGCGCCATTTACGAGCAAAGCGTCGGGCTGCTGTTGCCCCGCCGCGCCGAACAGCAAGCCGCCGCCACCCAGCGCATCGACAAGACCGAATTGCAGCCCGGCGACCTGGTGTTTTTCAACACGATGAAGCGGGCCTTCAGCCATGTCGGCATCTACATCGGCGACGGCAAGTTCATCCACTCACCCAAGCCCGGCGCTGAAGTCCGCGTCGAAAGCATGGGTGTGAGCTACTGGCAGCGCCGCTTCGACGGCGCCCGCCGCGTACAGCCATCCAACGGGGTGGCGCAAGAGGCCACACCCCGCGCGGCCGCGTTGCCCGCCCGCCCGCAACAGCCGCAAGCTACCGCATCGGACAAGCCGCCAGCTCAGGCGGCAGCCCCGCAGGTGTCGGTTGCGCGGCAGGCTGAGCTGCTGATGCAGCAGGAACAGTACCGGAATTAAACCGGAGTTAAACCGGAGTTAAGGGCACAGGCGTCGCATCGACGCTAATCTCCGGGTCAAGTCAAGCTCAGGCCCCAGCCCGGCCATTCACCGGCCAGCCCTCAATCCTTATCTCTCCCATTGCCTGGTGACATGTCCAGCTCCACAGCCTGGCCGCTATCGATGGCGTCGCCCGCTTTGGCAGGGGTGCTCGAAACCAGAGAAGTCGTACCTTCACCGGCCAGCGCCAGCTGAAGCGTCGGCGTAGCTGCCCCTGCACCGTCAGCCCCGGCCCCGGCGTTGTCAGCCACGTTATTGCCGGCCGGAATCACACGGTTATTTTCCGCATTAGACGAAAGTTGCTGATTGCCCTGCGGCTTGCCGTTGACATTGACGAGGCCGCTGCCCGAATTGGTCACCTGGCCGAAGCTGCCGCTAACGCTGCCTTTTGGCGAATCAATGCTCACCTGGGCGGATGTGCCGGAAATTTGTACCTCGGTGACGGCCTCCACGGCCATGATGGGCGCAACCACGTTGGCCACCACGGTGTCGCCGGCCAGCGATGCCGAGTTGCTGGCAGTGACCACGACATTCACGTCGCCCTGCGCCTGCACCACCACATTGTTGCCGCTGATGTTGCCGCTGACGTTGCCGGTGCTGCTGCTGATCTGCACATTGCCTTGGCTGGTGGTAGTGCCGCTTACGTCGCCCTGAGCCTGCACGACAACGTTGTTGCCGGTGATGTTGCCGCTGATGTCGCCGGTACTGCTGCTGATCTGCACATTGCCCTGGCTGGTGGTGGTGCCGCTTACGTCGCCTACGGCGGCCACCGCCACTTCGCTGGCGGTGACGTTGGCCGAGACATCGCCGCCGCTGGTGACCTGGACGGCACCCAGGCTGATGGTGGAGCCGCTCACGTCGCCGCCGGCGTTCAGAGTGTTGGACTGTGTGGCGTCCTGCCCGCGCAGCGTGTGGTTGCTCAGGGCAACACTGCCGAGTGCGTCAATGCCGTAGCCTTTTACCCACAAGGTGCTGTCCAGACTGAAGTCACTGGCCACAACCTCAAACCGGCCGAGCGCGTTGGTCTCCGTGCCGCCCGTCACCATGTGCACATTGCCGCGGGTGCTGCCCGAGCCAGCGACGAGCCGCAGCGCGCGGGCTGCGCTGCCGGCGTTTTGCACATCGCCGTTGAGCGTAATGTTGGCGCCCAGGGTTGCCAGCGTTGTGTCGCCCAGCAGGTTCACCGGGGCATTGAACAGGATGCCACCCGCACCGTCCACTGTGACGTTGCCGCTGACGCCGGAGCCGCCCGCGCCGGCATTGAGCGTCAGGCCGTGCAGGGTCGAGCCGCCGAAGTACAGGTTGTAGGGGTTGTTTACGACCACGTCCTCGGCATAGGTGCCGGCGCCTACGCGGATATTGGCGCCGGTTGCCGCATTGCCCATGGCCGTCCCGATGGACAGTGCCTGGGTCCCGCCGCCCAGAAGGTTGCCAATACCCACCTGGAAGTCCTGCGTGGCCTGCGCACCGTTCCAGCCCTGGACGTAGCTGGAACCCGCGCTACCCAGGTTGACGGCATAGTCCAGTGCATTTTGTTGCGAAGCCTGCAGCCAGGTGTACTGGTAGTTGTTGTCCGCCGTGCCGGCATTGCGTACAGCAAAGTCAAAGCCCTGAATGTTGAGCGCACCAAAGTTGAGGCTCGCTGATTCATCCTGCATGTACACCGGGTTGCGTTCGGTGAAAGAGTTGGTGTTCGCCACCGTGATGTTTTTCACCTGCTGGTTGTAATGACGGTTGGCCTGGTAAAGCGCCAGGC
>NZ_JBFUGX010000638.1:0-2375 GCF_056402675.1 Polaromonas sp. P3_C2
CCCCTAGGGGGCCGCTGCGCCTGCGGTCTGGCGAAGCCAGTCCCGCGGAGAAATAGAGCCCCCACGCTTTTCACTTCGTGTAATGCGCTGCCCCCCGAGGGGGTGCTGCGCCTGCAGCCCGGCAAAGCCGGTTCTGCGGCCCCTGCTTGAAAGGTTGTCCAGGTCGTTGACGCGCAGGTCCCGGCGCTGACCCAGTAACTCAGGGGTACAGGCCGCGCAACTCGCGCGTGTGCAGGATTCGCTTGCAGGCCACGATGAAGGTGGCGGTACGCAGGCTGACCTTCTGGTCTTGCGCCACGGCCCAAACACCGGCAAAGGCGTCTTTCATGATTTTCACCAGGCGCTTGTTGATTTCTTCTTCGTCCCAGAAGAAGCTGGAAAAATCCTGCACCCATTCAAAGTAGCTGACGGTCACGCCGCCGGCATTGGCGATCACGTCCGGCAGCACCAGCACGTTGCGGTCATGCAGGATGTCGTCGGCGGCAGGTGTCGTCGGGCCGTTCGCGCCTTCAATGATCATGCGCGCCTTGATGCGGCCGGCATTGGCGGCAGTGATTTGCTGCTCAAGTGCGGCCGGAATCAGGATGTCGCACTCCACGTCCCAGAACGCGTCATTGGCAATGACTTCGGCTTCGGTGAATCCGGCCACACTGCCATTGRCTTCCACATGACGCAGCAGCGCCGGCACATCGAGGCCGGCTTCACGGTAAATCGTGCCGCCATGGTCTTGCACCGCGACCACACGTGCGCCGGTTTCGGCAAACAGCTTGCCCGCCACACCGCCCACATTGCCAAAGCCTTGCACGGCGACCCGTGCGGTACTGATATCAAGGCCAATGTGCTTGGCCGCTTCGGTGCCCACGGTGAACACGCCGCGCCCCGTGGCTTCACGCCGGCCCAGCGAGCCGCCCAGGTCGACCGGCTTGCCCGTGACGACGCCGGTTGAGGTGGAGCCGGTGTTCATCGAGTAGGTGTCCATCATCCACGCCATGATCTGGTCGTTGGTGTTGACGTCCGGCGCGGGGATGTCCTTGTTGGGGCCGATGATGATGCCGATTTCGCTGGTGTAACGGCGCGTCATGCGCTCAAGCTCGCCACGCGAAAGCTTTTTCGGGTCGACGCGGATACCGCCTTTGGCACCGCCGTACGGCACGTTCACCGCCGCGTTCTTGACCGACATCCAGGCCGACAGCGCCATCACTTCAGACAGCGTGACGTCCTGGTGGAAACGCACACCGCCCTTGCCGGGACCGCGCGAAACGTTGTGCTGCACACGGTAGCCTTCAAAGTGCGCCACGGTGCCGTCGTCCATGTGAATCGGCACGTCCACGATCAGCACACGCTTGGGCCGCTTGAGGGTTTCAGCCCAGCGCGCCAGGCTGCCCAGGTGCGGAATGACGCGGTCTACCTGCTGCAGGTAGTTGCCCCAGGGGCCCAGGTTGTCCGCCTGCAGGTAAGACGGAAGCGGGTGAGACCCGGCGGGGGTGGGAACAGAAGAGGCTGCGTGTGACATTGAAAAAGCTCCTTGTGGGATTTCTTGCGGGAAAGTCTGCGGGAAGAATCAATGGACGGAGCTTAAAAGCCTCGGCCTAAATAGTCCAAGGCATTGTTCACCAATATCTATGCAAATAATGCATATCGCTGATTTTTGATGGCTGCTGAAGCTGCGCAACCCGCGTCGTCACACCGTGAACTGCAGCGCCGCCAGCCGCGCATAAACGCCCCCGCGGTTTACCAGCTCGGCATGCGTGCCTTGCTCCACCAGCCGCCCATGGTCCAGCACCAGGATGCGGTCAGCCTGCTGCACAGTGGCCAGCCGGTGCGCAATCACCAGCGTCGTGCGGTCCTTCATGGCCGACTCCAGGGCCGCCTGCACCATGCGTTCGCTTTCGGCATCCAGCGCGCTGGTGGCTTCATCCAGCAGCAGCAGCGGAGCGTTTTTCAGCATCGCCCTCGCGATCGCAATACGCTGGCGCTGGCCACCGGAAAGCCGCACACCGCGCTCCCCGAGAAAGGTGTCGTAGCCTTCGGGCAGGGCGGTAATGAACTCATGCGCGAAGGCCGCCCTGGCCGCTGCACGGGTCTCTTCATCAGTGGCTTCAGGTTTGCCGTAGCGGATGTTCTCCAGCGCGCTGGTCGAGAAGATGACGGCGTCCTGCGGCACGATGCCGACGCGCTGCCGCAAATCGTGCAGCGCCATGTCGGCTGTGCGCACGCCATCCAGTTCGATGCGGCCCGAGGCCGGGTCATAAAACCGCAGCAGCAGCTGGAACACCGTGCTCTTGCCTGCGCCGCTGGGTCCCACGATGGCCACCGTTTCACCGGGCGACACGCTCAGGGAAAAGTTTGTCAGGGCAGCTTGCGCGGGCCGCGAC
>NZ_JBFUGX010000639.1:0-2373 GCF_056402675.1 Polaromonas sp. P3_C2
AGCGCGTGATCATCGCCTCCGGCAGCTCCAACCGTCAGACCAAGGCATTGGCCGCCAGCGTGCGGGATGCCGTGCGGGACGCAGGTTTTGCCAAGCCTCGCATCGAAGGCGAAGACAACGGGGAATGGATCATTGTCGATTGCGGCGCCGCCGTGGCGCACATCATGCAGCCGACCATTCGTCAGTACTACCACCTGGAAGAGCTGTGGGGCGACAAGCCCATCAAACTCAAGCTGGGCGCGCCCGCGCCGCTGGTGAAGGCGTCGAAGGCCGATGTCGAGCTGGAAGCCAAACCCAAGGTTTCCCGCGCCGGCGCGAAAACTGCGAAACCAGGCGCAAAGACCTCCGCGAAGTCGGCGGCCAAAGCACCTGCAAAGGCGCCGACTGCCCCCGATTCAAGCTATGTGGGCCGTGTTGGCAAGACCAATGACTGGACCGCCAAGCGCAATGCCGCCACGCCGGCTACCGAACCAGCCGCAAAGCCGGCACGGGCAGGCGCCAAAGCGGCTCCTGGCAAGTCATCGGCAAAGCCTGCGGTTAAAACACCGATTGTCAAAGTGCCCGTAGCCAAAAAGGTGGCGGCGAAGAAAACAGCAGCGAAAACCGCCGCTAAAACGGCAGCCCGCAAACCCGCCGCCAGGAAAACTCCGTCCCGGAGAAAATGAGGCTCACGATCGTAGCGGTCGGCCAGAAAGTGCCCGACTGGGCGCAAACGGCCTATGACGACTACGCCAAGCGCTTCCCGCCTGAGTTGAAAGTCGAGCTCAAAGCCGTCAAGACCGAACCGCGCGCCTCCAAGACCCTGGAAAACCTGCTGTCGGCTGAGCGCGGGCGCATAGAGGCCAGCATCGCCCGCGGCACCCGCGTCGTGGCGCTCGATGAACGCGGCACGGCCGTCACTACTGTGGCACTGGCTGAACGGCTCAAGGCCTGGCAACTCTCCGGTGACGACGTCGCCATCGTTATCGGCGGGCCCGACGGGCTGGACGCCGGTTTCAAACAGTCTGCGCATGAGCGTCTGCGCCTCTCAGACCTGACCTTGCCCCATGCCATGGTGCGCGTGCTGCTGATTGAGCAGCTTTACCGTGCCTGGAGCATCACCATTAACCATCCTTATCATCGCGAATAGTCCCGTCCATGGCTGACTTCATCTACCTGGCCTCGCAAAGCCCGAGGCGACGGCAATTGCTGGAACAACTCGGCGTGCGTCACGAACTGCTGCTGCCGGACGCCGATGAGGACGCTGAGTCGCTGGAGGCGGTGCTTAAAAACGAGGCACCCGCTACCTACGTCCAGCGTGTCACCGGCCTCAAGCTCGATGCGGCAATCGCCCGCATGAAGCGGCGCAAGCTGCCGCCGGCGCCCATCCTTTGTTCGGACACTACGGTGGCCATGGGTCGGGTGATTTACGGCAAGCCGGAGGACGGGAAAGACGCGGCCCGCATGCTGCGCGAGCTTTCGGACGGCACGCACAGGGTGCTGACCGCGGTGGCGGTGCAGTTCGGGCGCCGTCGTTTCGAGGCGCTGAGCACTTCGCGTGTCAGTTTTGACGCGCTGACGCCCGCGCAGATCCGCAGTTATGTGGCCAGTGGCGAGCCCATGGGTAAAGCCGGCGCATATGCTGTGCAGGGCAGGGTGGCGATGCACATCAGCCGCATCGATGGCTCCTACAGTGGCATCATGGGGCTCCCGCTGAGGGAAACCGCCCGGCTGTTGCAGGCCGCGGGTATTCGTCTCTAGCGCCTCTAGCCAACTCAATCTTCCAAAAGACATGCAACAAGACATCCTGATCAACTGGTCTCCCCAGGAAACCCGGGTGGCGATGGTCGAACACGGCGCAGTGCAGGAGCTTCACGTTGAACGCACCCTGGAACGCGGCCTGGTCGGCAATGTGTACCTGGGCAAGGTCGCCCGCGTGCTGCCCGGCATGCAGTCGGCCTTCATCGACATCGGCCTGGACCGTGCAGCCTTTCTGCACGTGGCAGACCTCATGAGCAGCATCAACAGCCGCCATGCCGACTCCGACGCACAGGCCGCCGGTGGACTTATCGCACCGGCCATGGCGTCGCTGCAACCGATTGAAAAGCAGCTGTTCGAAGGGCAGGCCGTCATGGTGCAGGTTCTCAAGGACCCGATAGGCACCAAGGGCGCACGGCTGACGGCACAAATCAGCATTGCCGGCCGGTTGCTGGTGTTTTTGCCGCAAGACAACCACATCGGTGTGTCGCAAAAAATACCCCCCAGGCAACGCGAAGAGCTTCGTCAACGGGTTCAGGCCCTGACTGCGGACATGGGTGGCGGATTCATACTGAGAACCAATGGCGAGGACGCGACAGACGCTGAACTGGCAGAGGACATCACCTACCTGCGCAA
>NZ_JBFUGX010000640.1:0-2333 GCF_056402675.1 Polaromonas sp. P3_C2
ACTTGAAAGTCGTCATCTTTGTAGATACTTGTGGACACCCTACTATCAGCCGACAAATTAACTCTTGCTCCATTTACAAAAAGTTTTCTATCGAACTTAGCAATACGCCTCTCATTTGCTAAATACTTCGGTGTGCCTTCAAGGTCTGATCTGGAGGACGATACATTTACTCGTGTTTTGTGAAAAGCGATGTATATGTTCGAGGAGTCAAACCATGCCGTTTCTATCTGGTATTGGTCAAATGTTCTAGAAGCCGAGTTTGCCGGTAAGGCGATAAGCATAGGCCACCAAAAACATAGTGCAACCCATCTTCTAAGCAAGTTATTCATAGCAAGAACAATCGATTTTTTGCCCTGAAATGGCAGCATTAATTTGATCCAAAGTTTCTTTCAAAAGCTCTGGTGTTAGGCTCTGAATATCTTCCTCTGAATGCTGGCCAGACCCATGTCTGTGACCTTGCGAGAATAGATTCCATTTCTGAAAGCCCCTATGTGCAGGGGATGTCGAGTCCATTATCGGATGTAGTGCAAATCCAAGCTTTATGAACGACSCTGTTTTGTCAAAATTCGAAATAGTGTCGGCTTTTGCTAACTCATTCTCAACGAATGTATTCAGCAACTTACATGATTGCGCCTTGGTTAACGCAGATGAACTCATTGCATGCATAAATGCGTTCGCCGCATCTTGATACTTCATGCTGTCAGCATCACGCGAACCCTGTTTCATGGCAGCTATTTGTGCGCTCGTTAATCTCAGTTGAGCACCTATAGCATCCAAAATCGCGTTGTGCGCGGCAGTTGACCACAACCCCTGCGGATCGATTTTACTCAAAGGATTTGCCGAGACATATGCAAAGGTATTGATCCCGCCAGCCAGTCCAATAGGATCGGACTGCATATAGCGCCCAATGCGCGGGTTGTACTCCCGGTGCCAGTTCTGGAACAGCCCACTCTCTGCATCAAACACCTGCCCGGGTAAGCGCTGGTTGAACGCGAAGACGCCCAGGCTTGACGGGTTCTGATCAGGCGCCGTCGCCCCAAAGGGCTCCGCCGTATCCCAGCGCCAAGCAATCGCTTCATCACTCTGCCGCGTAATCACTCTGGGTGCACCCAACTGGTCGGTCGAGACGTTGTACAGGCTGATGGCAATGTCGCTGGTTGCAGCAATCCCCGTCTGCTTGATCACCCCGACCGGCATGCCCATGTAAATGGTTTCATATTGAGGAGCGCCATTGGCATCGTACTCACCTAGCAGCTTGCCCCCTTCGTCATAAACGTAGTAAGCCGCACCGGTAGGCACCAGCGCCGTCGGCCCCGTCTTGCTCATCCTCGACTCCAGGGCACTGTAGCTGTAGCTCACGGTGCCGCCGGCATTCGTCATCGTCGCCAGTCTTCCCCGGTCGCTGTAGGTGTAGCTGTTGGTCCCGTCACTCGTGATGTTGCCGGCCGCATCGTGCACCACGGTGGCCGTACCTGTTGTGTCTTGCGTCTGGTTCAGCCGGTTGCTGGTCGTGGCGATGGTGTTCGGGTAGCTCGTGCCACTGATGACCTTGGCCATACGGTTGCCGGTAGCGTCGTAGCTGTACTGGATCGCACTGCTGCCCAGGGTCGCGCTGGTCAAGCGGTTCAGGTTGTCATAGCCAAAGCTCTGGTCCAGGCTGGGAACAGGCGCTCCGTTGCTTGTGTGGGTGTAGCCGGTGATGCGCCCTGCACTGTCTCGGGTAATAGTGCGGCGAACGCCTGTGCTGGTCGGGTCGCCCAGGTTGTACGCACTGATCTGGCCGTTGGCGTCATAACTGATCGCCTGGGTCTTGCTGCTGGCCCACGTCCAGCCGGTGAGCTTGTTCTCGGCATTGGTGGTGATGCCCGTTATCAGCGGCAGGGTTGTTCCGCTGGTGCCCACGCCGTTGGCATTCGGCGGATTGACCGTGACGGCATTGACCTGCCCCTGGGGGTCGTAGCTGTAGTTGACCTTTGTTCCGCTCGGATAGGTAATCGCCGTGAGCTTGTCCAGTGCGCTTCCCGTGTCACCCCAGCTGTAGCCCACCGTAAAGGTCTTGCTGCCTATGGTCTGGGTTTTGCCTGTCTTGCGGCCCAGGCTGTCGTAGCTGTAGACGGCCTGGCCGGAGGCGTCGGTGATTTTGGTGAGTTCGCCTACGGCTGCCGGGGTGGGAGTGGATCCGCCGTCGTACTCGAGCACGCTGGGCGTGCCGGTGGCATAGCTGATGGTTTTGAGGCGGTCCAAGTTGTCATAGGTGTACTGGGTGAGCTTGCCTCTGGCGTCGGTCTTGGTCAGGACGTTGCCGTTGAGGTCGTAGGTGTACTGGCTGGTGC
>NZ_JBFUGX010000641.1:0-2328 GCF_056402675.1 Polaromonas sp. P3_C2
AAGCAGGGCCGTGACCGTAAATTCCAGGCCATCCTGCCCCTGCGCGGCAAGATCCTGAACGTTGAAAAAGCCCGCTACGAAAAGCTTTTGACCAGCAACGAAATCTTGACGCTGATCACCGCCCTCGGCACCGGCATCGGCAAGGCAGGCGGCATTGGTGGCACGCCAGGCACCGACGACTTCAACGTCGCCAAGCTGCGCTACCACCGCATCATCATCATGACCGACGCCGACGTTGACGGCGCCCACATCCGCACGCTGCTGCTCACCTTCTTCTACCGCCAGATGCCCGAGCTTGTTGAGCGCGGCCACATCTACATTGCGCAGCCACCGCTGTACAAGGTCAAGGCCGGCAAGGAAGAGCAGTACCTCAAAGACACCGCAGCGCTAGACGGCTTCCTGCTGCGCATTGCACTGAAAGACGCGTCTGTGCAAACCGGCGCTGAAGGCAGCACGGTTTTGACGGGCGAGACGCTGGCCGAACTGGCCCGCAAGCACCAGCTGGCTGAGTCCGTAATTGCCCGCCTGCGCGGCTTCATGGACGCAGAAGCCCTGCGCGCCATTGCCGACGGCGTGAGCCTGAACCTGGACACCGTGGCCGACGCAGARGTGTCAGCCGTCACGTTGCAGGCCAAGCTGCGTGAACTCAACACCACCGGCGCCCCCGCCGAAGTGGCCGGCGAGTTTGACACCCGCACCGACAAGCCCATCTTGCGCATCAGCCGCCGCCACCACGGCAACGTCAAGAGCAGCGTGCTCACGCAAGACTTTGTGCACGGCGCTGACTATTCCACCCTGGCCGATGCAGCCGCCACCTTCCGCGGCTTGATCAGCGAAGGCGCAAAAGTCATGCGCGGTGAGGGCGAGCGCCAGAAGGAAGAAAAGATTGGTGACTTCCGCCAGGCCATGGCCTGGTTGATTGGCCAGGCAGAAAACGCCACCGCACGCCAGCGCTACAAAGGCCTGGGTGAGATGAACCCCGCCCAGCTGTGGGAAACCACCATGGACCCGACCGTGCGCCGCCTGCTGCGCGTACAGATCGACGACGCCATCGAAGCCGATCACGTCTTCACCATGCTGATGGGCGACGAAGTGGAGCCACGCCGCGAGTTCATTGAACAGAACGCCCTGCGCGCCGCCAACATCGACGTCTAAGCGACCACTCAGTTCTTACTTGACACCATGACCGAAGAAACCAAAACAGCAGAGCGCCCATCGCTGCCCGACCACCTCTCCACCGACGAGCGCAGCCCGCACTTCGTCAGAGCGATCTTTGAACACGACATCGGTATCCGCTTCAACGACAAAGAGCGCAACGACGTTGCCGAGTACTGTATCAGCGAAGGCTGGATCAAGGTGCCCGTGGGCAACAAGGTCGACCGCAAGGGCAACCCGCTGATGATCAAACTCAAGGGCAAAGTAGAGTCGTTCTACAAGTAACCAGCCCGGCTGTGAGTCAATGCGTTGACTGGCCGGACCTCCATGAACACCATGAAGTTTGAACCTTTGAAAAGGTTGATTTCATGGTGTTTTCATTTTTGGCGACCACACACACCTGAGCCATGAGCCGCATCGCCGTCATCGACTTTGAAACCACAGGCCTGTCGCCCGCGATGGGTGACCGTGCGACCGAAGTGGCCATCGTGCTGGTCGAGCACGGCCAGGTGGTGGACAGGTTTCAAAGCCTCATGAACGCGGGGCGCTATATCCCGTCCTTTATCGAAAGCCTGACAGGCATCAGCAACGCCATGGTTGCCGCCGCGCCTGTAGCCGAGAAAGTCATGGCCGAAGCAAATCGCTTTGTCGGCAACGCGCCCATGGTGGCGCACAACGCTTCTTTTGACCGCAGGTTCTGGGAGGCTGAACTAAGCCGCGCAGGGGAGACGGCAACCCAGCCCTTTGCCTGCACCATGCTGGTCGCCAGAAGACTGTATCCCCRGGCACCCAGCCACAAGCTCGGCGTGCTGATTGACTACCACCGCTTGCCTAAAGCCGGCCGCGCGCACAGGGCTATGGCTGATGCGGAGATGGCGGCATTACTGTTGCACCAGATACAGCATGACTTGCGTATCCGGCATCGTATTGCAAGAACTGATCACTCGGTTTTAATGGGACTGCAGCGTTGTGCGAAACCTGCTGTGCCTGCGTTTATTGCTCGGCATGCGGAGGTTTCCTTGTAATGGGAAATTGGCGTGCCGAGAATTCGATGTCTGATAGAAATACAGGGGGTTGACTATGGCGTTTGATGCCTTGGCCTATTTTTATGATTTTGAGGTTCCCGATTTTCCGCAGGAGTGGTTGCCGCTTACCTATCTATACGATCCGGAT
>NZ_JBFUGX010000642.1:0-2326 GCF_056402675.1 Polaromonas sp. P3_C2
GAGGTGGACGACGTAGCGGTCGTGGTGCCGGTGCTGGGCGTCGGGGTGATGCTCTGGGCCCAGCCCGACACCGAAACAGCCAGCATGAGCGCGCCAAGCGGGAGCAGTGTTTTGTCGGAAGATGCGGCAGGATTGGCAACCGGGCCGGCAAACGGCGTGAAGTTGTCGGCGCCCATGGTGCGGTTTTTTTTGTTGCGCGCAGGGCGTGCGGCGCGAGCGGAAGGGTATGCCAAGATGGCCTCCAAGCAGGGTCCTGCCTTGCAGGCGGTGGACCGGGTTCAGGAAAAAGCTTGGCTGGCTCGGAATGCCCAGGGGCGCGAGTTGGCTGGCTCGTAAAGTTCGCTCGAAGTGTATATCAAATGATAATGATTCGTAATCTGATGTGTCTGAATGTTGCGGGAATAGGGACGAAAACGGTGGTTGTGTGGCAAAAAGGCCAAATTTAGGGGGCGACAAAAAGGGCTTTGAAAACCAGGAGCGGTCAGCGTTGGCGCAAACAAAAAAACGGGGCCTGTGCCCCGTCTGTTTTGTGCCAGGTATGTCACCGGGCTATTTCAAGACCACATTCAGCTCAGCTCGCCCATCTGGCTTTGCAGGTAGTTTTGCAGGCCAACCTTGCCAAGCAGTTCAATCTGTGTTTCCAGGAAGTCGATGTGCTCTTCGGTGTCATCGAGGATCTCCTGCAGCAGGTCGCGCGAGACATAGTCGCGTACGCTTTCGCAGTGGGCAATGCCATCCTTGATCGTGGCCTGTGCACCGGTTTCGGCTTTCAGGTCGCAGTTCAGGGCTTCTGGAACATCCTCGCCGATCATCAGCTTGCCCAGGTCCTGCAGGTTGGGCAGGCCATCGAGCATGAAGATGCGGTCCATCAACTTGTCGGCGTGCTTCATTTCGCCGATGGACTCTTCGTATTCCTTCTTGGCCAGCTTGTCCAGGCCCCAGTGCTTGTACATGCGGTAGTGCAAAAAGTACTGGTTGATGGCCGTCAGCTCGTTCTTCAGCTGCGCCTGCAGGTGAGCGATGACTTTTGCGTCGCCTTTCATGGGAATTCCTTATCGTTGTGTAGTGCGGATCGCCCATTGTCACTGGCCGCACGCCGTAACTCAAGCATTCCCCTGCGCGGGCGGTCTGGTTGCGTTTGATTGTGAGAAACGTTCGCATTGCAAACGTTTCCCGTTGTCAGTCAGCGCTCGGCAAATGCGCGTTCCACCACGAAGTGGCCGGCTCGCTGCATGTTGCCTTCCTCAAAGCCGCGCTCTTCCAGCATGGCCTTGATGTCGCGCAGCATGTCGGGGCTGCCGCACAGCATCAGGCGGTCGTTCCCGATAGAGATCGCGGGCAAGCCCAGGTCGCTGTACAGCTTGCCCGACTGCATGAGCTCGGTGATGCGGCCTTCGTTGCGAAAGCGCTCGCGCGTCACGGTGGGGTAATACATCAGGCGTCCGCGCACCAGCTCGCCGAGGAACTCATGCTCGTGCAGCTCGTGCTCGATCAGCTCACGGTAGGCCAGCTCGGCGCTGGTACGGCAACCGTGCACCACCACCACGCGCTCAAACCGCTCGTAAGTGTCGGGATCCTTGATCAGAGAGAGAAAGGGCGCCAGACCGGTGCCGGTGGCCAACAGCCACAGCGTGCCGCCGGGCAGCAGGTTTTGCAACAACAGCGTGCCGGTGGGCTTGCGGCCGACCAGAATGTCGTCGCCCGGCTTCAAGTGCTGCAGCCGCGAAGTCAGCGGGCCGTCCGGCACCTTGATGCTGAAAAACTCCAGCTGATCTTCATGGTTGGCGCTGGCCACGCTGTAGGCGCGCAGCAGCGGTTTGCCGTCCACGGGCAGGCCGATCATGGTGAACTGGCCGTTGACGAAGCGAAAGCCCGAATCGCGCGTGGCGGTGAAGCTAAATAGTGAGTCGGTCCAGTGGTGGACGGAAATAATGCGTTCTGTGTTGAAGGCGCTCATGAGAGAAAAAGAAGAGAAGAGGAAAGAAATGGGCGACGAGAAAGGGCTTTGGGTGATGCAAGGGACTCACTACGCATCCCTTCAGGTCGCGCCCTCAGATCGTGCGTGAGCAAGGCTGAATTTTCTAGCCTGGGCGCGCCCGCCGCCGGTGATGGCTATAGACGCCACACCGGCGCCAAGGTCAGGCACACCACCATCGCACTTCGAGCGGCGACAGAACTCAATCGCCAGGCAGCCTCACCTGGGCAAGCGTGGCCAGTGAGGGTTCTTTTGGGTTGCTATGAAAACAGGAGATGCTTGCGCCCGTTTTTTAATGGTTTATGGCACTTTTTGCATGAAATTTTGGTGTTCTTGTGCTTCGCTTCAAAG
>NZ_JBFUGX010000643.1:0-2324 GCF_056402675.1 Polaromonas sp. P3_C2
CCTTGAAACGGATGATCGCGATATAAAAACCGACATACGTCAACACAAACAGCGCGCAAAACATCATGAGGATCGAAGTCTCACGCCAGAACAGCACTGCCGGCACCACAGTCAGCAAGGTAAAGCTCCAGAGATAAGGTGACGTCCGGTTGTTGCGCATCAACATGCGCCGCGACTCGTCATCGTGGAACACACCACGCACCAGGCGGCGGTAGATCAGCTGATGGAAATGCAGCGCATCAGCCACCCCGGGCGATCCGCCGCGCGCCAGCTTTCGGTAGATCGAAAAAACAGTCTCCCAGACCGGATAAATGATCAACAGCATCGGAAACCACGGCGAAACCATCTGGTGGCGCTGCACCAGCAGTATGCAGGCGAGCGCGATCACAACACCCCAGAGATAGGCACCCCCATCCCCCGCAAAAATCAGGCCACGGGGGTAATTCCACATGAGAAAACCCATGGTCGCACCTGCCAGGCAGACAACGATGGCAGCCAGCTGACGGTCACCAAGCTGAAGCGCGACATAGGCGATTGCCAGGCAGATGAGCGACGCGACGGTACCCGCCAGGCCGTTGTAGCCATCAATGATATTGAACGCGTGCGGCAAGCCGCAGAACGCGAAAAAAGCCAAGGCAACGCCGACCCAGGGAAATGACAGCAGCAGCATGTCGATTCCTGGCACACCGAGCCGCGGTAACGCCAGCCCGAACAGGCTGCACGCCAGCGCTGCGGACAGGCCCGTCAGCAACAGGCGGTAACGCACCGTCAGCCGCTGCGTGAGATCTTCATAAACGCCGCCCAGCACGGCTGGCAGCAGGACCACCACCAATTGCAGGGCGGTATGCCAGCTCATGGGCACATTTACCCGGCTGGCGGTTGTTTCAGCTATCACGCCGGCAAGCAAGCCAGCCAATAAGCCCAGCAGTATCCCGATGCCGCCGACGCGCGGTATGTTTCCCGCATGGAACCGCTGCGGTTTGCTCACGTCGTATCGGCTGGCATGCTCACGCGCCATGCGGATAACCAGCATGGAGGCGATTAGCGACACCGTGAAACTCAGACAAACCAGAAATACCATGGGGCCCCCGCTTTATTTGCCGCAATTATCAGCGCATACCCCGGCCCGCCTCCTTGCAGTTTCCTCACAGTCCTGCCAGGACCTGCCGCAACGGTGTAAATAATCCCTCACGCCGGTGTTCTACCCATGCGGCAGCAGTGGTAATATCCTGTTCACTMATTGAACAGCTGAATCATCCATTTGCTGAATTCTTCACTTCAGGAAGAAAACCACCTGCGGGTACTGCGCCTGCTGGAGGCCAATCCTCATATGAACCAGCGCGATCTCGCCAATGCGCTGGGCGTTAGCTTGGGCAAAACCAACTATTGCCTGAAAGCGCTGCTCGACAAGGGCTTCATCAAGATGCAAAGCTTCAGCCGCAGCGAAAAAAAGCTGGCTTACGCCTATCTGTTGACGCCGAACGGCATTTCCGAGAAGGCCGGCCTGACCTTGCGCTTTCTCGAACGCAAGTTGGCGGAGTACGAAAACCTCAAGGTTGAAATCGAAAACCTCAAAGTCGAAGTCACCCAGGCAAAAACCAGCACTGATCACAACCATGACTGAAACCGTCACCATCACGCCTGTCATCCTCTGCGGCGGCGCAGGCACACGGCTTTGGCCGCTGTCGCGGAAAAGCTTCCCGAAACAGTTCGTCCCGCTGATCGGCGGTAAAAGCCTGCTGCAGCTGACCCTGGAGCGGGTGGCACACGTCAACGGAGACAGCGCAACCGCGCCCGATGTGATCTGCGTCGCCTCGGAAGAACACCGATTCCTCGTCAGCGAAGCCATGCAGGCAGCTCGCGTCAAGGGCCGGATTGTGCTGGAGCCCACCGGGCGCAACACAGCGCCTGCGATGGCGCTCGCGGCGCTGCTCGCCAAACCCGGTCAAGTCCTGCTGTTTTGCCCTTCGGATCACCATATCCCCGATGTTGGGGCCTTTTCCGCCATGGTGGGCCGGGGCCTGGCGGCGGCGCTGAGCGGTGAGATCGTGACTTTTGGCGTGGTGCCGGCTTTTCCGGCAACGGCCTACGGTTATATCCAGCAAGGCGCGGAGCGCGGCGACGGTAGCGCCAAAGTCGCGCGTTTTATTGAAAAACCCGACGCAGAAAAAGCCCAGGCACTGATATTGCAGGGTGACACGCTCTGGAACGCCGGTATCTTCCTGACGCGCGCCGACACACTGATCGCGGCCCTGGAACAACATGCGCCCGACATTCTGCAAGGCTGCCGGCTGGCTGTGTCAGCGGTCGGAGAGGACCAGCAG
>NZ_JBFUGX010000644.1:0-2317 GCF_056402675.1 Polaromonas sp. P3_C2
ACGTGAATCAGGGTGTCGGCACCGAGTGCCTCGATCAGCTCCACGCGGCCTTGCACACCCAAAGCAACGGCCTGCTTCGGATGCACGCGCAAGCCTTCCGGCCGCACACCCAGGAAACCATCGCTCGGCAGGCGCCCGCCAGTGGCCGCCGAGAAGCTCGGAATCGCGCTTGCCGCCACCATGTTCATCGACGGCATGCCGATGAACTGCGCGACAAACCGGTTCGCCGGGTGGTCGTAGAGCTCGAGCGGCGTGCCGACCTGCTCGATCAGCCCGTCCCTGAGAACCACCACGCGGTCGGCCAGCGTCATGGCCTCGACCTGGTCGTGCGTGACGTAAATGGTCGTCGCGCCGAGCGCGCGGTGCAGCTTGTGGATTTCGACGCGCGTGTTGCCGCGCAGCGCGGCATCCAGGTTGGACAAGGGCTCGTCGAACAGGAACACCTTGGGTGCACGCACGATGGCGCGGCCAATCGCCACCCGCTGCCGCTGTCCACCCGACAGGTCTTTCGGTGTGCGGCCCAGGTACTGGGTGAGGTTGAGCGTTTTGGCCGCGTACTCGACCTTGGCCTGGATCTCGTCCTTCGGCACGCCCGCAAGCTTGAGCGCAAAGGACATGTTGTCGTACACACTCATGTGCGGGTAGAGCGCGTAGCTCTGGAACACCATCGCCAGGTCACGCTTGCCCGAAGKCGTCCAGGTGATGTCCTTGCCGTCCAGCAGCAAGTTGCCTTGGGTGATGGGCTCCAGCCCCGCGATGAGGCGCAGCAGTGTCGATTTACCGCAACCCGAAGGTCCGACGAAGACGATGAACTCGCCCTTGTTGATTTCAAGATCAACACCGCGGATGATTTGGGTTTCCCCGAAACTTTTCTCGATGTTCTTGAGTTCCAGATAAGCCATGGGTCAATTCCTTTCACTTCACCGCACCGAATGTCAGGCCTTGCACCAGCTGTTTCTGGCTGAACCAGCCGAACACGACGATCGGTGCGATCGCCATCAGCGAGGCGGCTGACAATTTGGCCCAGAACAGCCCTTCGGGGCTGGAGTACGAGGCGATCAATGTCGCCAGCGTGCCGGCCTTGGCCGAACTGAGGTTGAGCGCCCAGAAGGCCTCGTTCCAGCTCAGCACCAGGCACAGCAGGCCGGTCGAAGCGAGACCGCCCACCGACAGCGGCAGCACAACATGGCGAAATTCGGTCCAGAGGCTCGCACCGTCCATGCGTGCGGCTTCCAGTATCTCGTTCGGAATGTCCTTGTAGGCGCTGTAGAGCATCCACACCATGATCGGCAGGTTCGCCAGCGTGAACACAATGGTCAGCGCGGTGAGCGAATCCAGCAGGCCCGCGGTCTGCGCGAGAACGTAGATCGGCACCAGCGCACCCACCGCCGGCATCATCTTGGTGGAAAGCATCCACATCAGGATGTCGCGCGTCCTCTTCGTACGGAAGAAGGCCATCGAGTACGCGGCAGGTGCCGCGATCAACAGGCCGATGAGGGTTGAGCCAAGGCTGGTAATGAGCGAGTTGCGCGCGTACAGCAAGTAGTCGCTGCGGCGCTGCACTTCACTGAAGTTGTCTAGCGTGGGCTCGAAAATAAAGAGCGGCGGCACATGAATCGCCTGCAGTTCAGTCTTGAAGGCCGTGAGAAACAGCCAGCCGAGCGGAAAGAACAGCGGCAGCGCCACTGCCCACGCACCCAYGGTGCGCAGCAGTTGCGGAAGAAAATTGCTGGGTCGCACAGTCGTTCCCTTAGTCGAGGTTCTTGCCGACGATACGGATGAGGAACACCGCCACGATGTTGGCCACCACCACTGCAAACAAAGCACCTGCCGATGCCACACCCACGTCAAAGTTCATGAGCGACTGCTTGAAGATCATGTAAGTGAGATTGGTGCTCTCGTTGCCCGGGCCGCCATTGGTGGTGATGGCGATCTCGGCGAACACGCTGAGCAGAAAGATCATTTCGATCATGATCACCACCGCCATCGGCCGGCCAAGATGCGGAATGATGAGATAGAAGAAGCGCTGGAACGAACTTGCACCGTCCATGCGTGCCGCTTCCATCTGCTCGCGGTCGAGCGACTGCAGCGAGGTAATGAAGATCAGGCAGGCAAAGGGCAGCCATTGCCAGGCCACCATGATGATCACCGACAACAGCGGCACATCGGTGAGCCAGTCGACCGGTTGCGCACCGAAAAAACGCCAGAGATCGGCAAGCACGCCGTAGATCGGGTTCATCATCATGTGCTTCCACAGCAATGCGTTCACTGCGGGCATGACAAAAAAAGGCGAGATAAGCAGCACGCGGACGATGCC
>NZ_JBFUGX010000645.1:0-2313 GCF_056402675.1 Polaromonas sp. P3_C2
CTTGTATCCCTTCATGCTGCTATCGGCAGTTGGTCTGCTTCTCAGCGTAGGAAGTCACCTGGCAGCCCTGATTGGCCTGCCAATTCCAGGTGGACATCTGGTTTGGGGTTTGCACGCCGGCATCTTCGTAGTGTGGCTTCCGACGGTCTTGGTCGCCAATCGTATGTCACGCCACGGAAGACGCTCTGATTTTTGGAAGCTGGCCCTATCGGGCTGCCCAACTTGGGCACGCTATGCGATCTACGGGCTCTTCGGATACGCGATGCTCAATTTCGTTCTAGGTATGAGCAACGTACCCAGCCATAGAGACGGGAGCAATGCTGCCAATTCCGGCGCCGAAGTGCGTCTCTTCTCTGGGCATTGGATGGTTTTCTACGGCGCGGCGTTTGCAACGCTGTACTCCGCAATCAAAAACTCCAGGTTGCTGAAAAACCGAAAATGCATTCGAGGCCATGAGGTCGCACCACTCGATAAGTTCTGTCCCGAATGTGGGGCAGCTATAGAGCATGGGCACATCTAACCCGTCACTCCAGCGGACTAATTCTGAGGGGCTTCGGCCGCCGCCATCCGTTGAGCTCAAACGTTGGGCGTCATGACCAATCCGCGTTTATGGAAGACCTGGGGTATTGCTGAAGCAAACCTGAAAGATGCTCGTCGCTACCTTGTTGAGGCGGCTACAGACGCGGACTCAGAGAAGTATTCATTGGTTCAGTTCGATGAATACCTTGCCCACAATGAACTTGGCCTGGCACTGCAAGAGATTGCCAGCATTGCGGAAGATTTCACATGCAAGGCGGCATTCTGGAAGCGGCTCGAAGCGGCTGCAGAGGTCATGGAATTGCCAGAGTCTGCCTCGGCGTATAGGGATAAGTTCTTTGCGGAAACCCGCCGTCACTAAGACGCCCGACCCGTCATTGCAGCCGACCCTGGCGAGCTGCGCTGGTCGGTCGGCTGAATTCAAACGCAGGTTGCTCCATGGCTAACAAAAACCAGGCTTCAGTCGCACCCTTGCTCTAGCGTGTTGAATCCGTCGAAATCTGATCTAGTTATGGAGTGAACCCCTCGGGCTGGACCAAGGAGTTCACTCCAACACCGGGACGGGGTCTTGTTGGGGGGATTCAGCGGCGACCGGGGCAGCGCGTTTTTTTCACCGGTTTATGGGCGAGGATGACCAAACACAACGGAATCGGCTGTTTAGGCTTAGCTCGTCCATATTGAGGAGGCGGTAGCCACACTGCCCGCCTAGAATCGGTTTGCGGGGTTTGGTGTTCTTTTTATCGATCTGAACGAAACTCAAAATGAGCAATAAGTCTTTTAATAACAAGCACTTGGCTGGGTTTTCAGTGGCCTGGTTATACCGCAGGCGCGATGTTATACCGCAGACCTTGCGGTATACATTGCGTTAAGAACTCCAAATGCGTGTTCGCCTAGTACTACTGCTAGTCGCAGCTCTTCCTCTATGCAATGCATTTGGGCAGGAACGAGAAGGCCTACGAATTCATGCCCCACCCGCTTGGGCGGGATGGAAGAAGGCAGCGGAACAAAAGAAGGACGGACTCGAATTTACGGCTTGGGCCCCTCTGGACCAGGAGGGGTCTGCATGGAAAGAATCAATCACTCTAGCCATTCTGGAGCCGTCTCCCCCGGAAGATGCTGTAACGAACGCCATCCGCCTCACTCTTGGTGTGACGGCCAAGGCCTGTCCCAACTCCAATGTTGTGCCACCTAAGCCGCGTAGTGAAGGCATCTTTACTCTTGCTTATGCACAGTTCTACTGCTCTAGATTCCAGGACAAGAACGTGGGGGAACTTACCTTCGTCAAAGCCATTTCTTCTGCTCGGCGCACATATGTCATATCAATGATCAAGAGGGTAAGGCCATTTGACATCCGTGCACCCGGGGCGTTTGTGTTCTCTGCAGAGGAAGAGGACCCGGTTAGCTGGCTTTCAGCGGCAGCAAATTACCTAGGTACCGTGAAAGTCTGTGTCAGTCGGCAAGAAAAGGAAGACGTATGTTCGCCCTAGAGTTCCTAACACGGCAGTCCACACTGACGCCGTGCGGCAAAGCCGCGCAGCGCCGGTGACTTCTACGTTAGATACCATGGAAACACTGCTCGTTATGGTGCTCGCGCTTTTTGGGGTTGGCTTCGCGGTTGGTGCATTCTTGAATCATCCAGACGAACTCCCGCCGCACCGACTTCGTAGGTTTCTGTGGTCCGGGTGGATTGGATGGACCATCCTCTGCKGTGCACTGCTGCACCTTGCGAACGAAAAGCTTTGTCCCCCCGGCAGTTGCATCGGAGTGGCCTTAGGG
>NZ_JBFUGX010000646.1:0-2310 GCF_056402675.1 Polaromonas sp. P3_C2
GCCCCAGACTTTGCGGCCCGTGCAGTCGAGCAGACGCCGGTGCGTGAGGTAGCGCATAAAGCGTGCGTGGTAGATCGAGCTGATCGGGCCTATGCCCATGGAGCCGGTCGGGAACTGCCAGAAGTCCGGCATCAGGTACGGGTGCGGGTAGCTGCACAGGCCTTGCGCGCCCTGGCTGGGCGCGGCGAGCTCCTGGCGGTAAAAGCCCAGGTCTTTTTCGTCCAGCCGGCCTTCCAGGTAGGCGCGCGCATACACGCCCGGTGCGCTGTGCGGCTGGAAGAACACCAGGTCGCCGCGGTGTTGGCCGGGGCCTGTGCCTTCGCGTGCGCGAAAGAAATGGTTGAAGCCGGTTTCAAACAGATCGGCCGCGCTGGCGTAACTCGCGATGTGGCCGCCGAGCTCGGCCGAGCCGCCGGTCTCGGCCTGGTTGGCGCGCACGACCATCGCCAGCGCATTCCAGCGCATCAGCGAGGCCAGGCGCTCTTCCATCGCCAGGTCGCCGGGAAACACGGGCTGCTCGTCTACGCCAATGGTGTTGACGTAAGGCGTGGCCAGTTCGGGCCGCCAGCCGATGCGCTGCTTGCGCGCGACGCGGCTCAGCTCATGCAGCATTTCGCGTGCACGGGCCGGGCCCTGCGTAAGGGCTAGGGCTTCAAACGCCTCACGCCATTCGGCGGTTTCCTGCGGGTCAGGGTCAGCGGAAGGATCGGTGTAAGAAGCGGCCTGCATCAGTAAATGGTGGGGTGTGGAGTCGTTCATGGCAGCAATCACTTTACGCAGAATCATCCGGAAGGTGTTGCTTCAATATCGGGGTATGACACCATTTAAAAGCATAAAATGCTGTAAATAACGAATTTTGAAGATGATGCAGCTCGATAACCTTGATTTTAAGATTCTGGATGAGTTGCAGCGGGATGGCTCGCTGACCAACGTGGAACTGGCGCGCCGCGTGCATCTGAGCCCTTCACCGTGCCTGGCGCGCGTCAAGGCGCTGGAGGCCGCCGGCGTTATTGATCGCTATGTGGCCATTGCCAACGCGGCGGCGCTGGGTCTGGGCTTGAATGTGTTCATTTCCATCAGCCTGCGCACGCAAAGCAAGGAGTCGCTGGCCGACTTCGAGCGGCGCATCGCCGAGCACGACGASGTGATGGAGTGTTATTTGATGTCGGGCGACAGCGAYTACCTGATYCGYGTGGCGGTGGCCGACATMGGTGCRCTGGARAAATTCATCCTTGAGCAGCTGTCGCCGATTCCGGGCATCGAGAAGATACGCTCGAGCTTTGCGCTCAAGCAGGTCAGGTACAAGACGGCCTTGCCCTTGCCTGTGACAAGGGCGCCCTGAATCTGCCGCCAGGGTCTCAGCGGCCCGGGGCTGAAGCCTGTTCGCTGGTCAATGCCGGGTGCGAAATTTCAATTTCGTTGATCTTGRCCAGCAGGTCTTCCCGACGGCTCATGTCTTCCCCTGCGGCACTCACGGTATCGCTCGGTGAATCGACAAATTGTACATAGCGCTTTGTTCCGGCGGCCATCTGGTGCAGTCGGGACTTGAGCCTTTCAACCACCTCCTGCGCGGTTGTCTGGGCGCTGGGCGTGTCATGCCACAGGGCGACGTGCAGGTTGAAGGCATTCGCATCGCCCAGCTTTTCAGATGCGCGTATGCAGTCGGCCAGGATTTTGGTTGAAACTTCGGACAGGGTGGTGCGATTGACCGGGCCTTCCACCAGCATCATGAAGTCGTTTTCGCCATAGCGAACCACTGTGTCCACGTCGCGTGCTGCCCCGCGCAGGATTTCGCCGATGCGGGAAAGTGCGGCGGCGCGCTTCTGGTCGCTGGCCTCGTCATGGCTCGGAGCCTGGTCGAGCCAGCGCAACATCAATACGCCGAATGCCGACTTCTGCCTCCGCGCGCGCAGCAGCATGGGCGGCAGCCTGTCGTCGATGACCCGCGGCAACATCAGCCCGCTGGCCGGGTCGTAAGTCGCCAGTGCGGCGCTGCGGTGGTTGGCAAACAGTGCTGCCCGGCTGCGCCATGCCAGCACGAGGAAAACCCAGAGCAGGCCGATCATCGCCGACAGGACACCGGCTGCCTGTGCCGCTTCAACATTCCAGACCCAGCCCGCGTTGTAGGAAAGCCGGGCCAGCGCGGCCAGCCCGATGGGCGCGGCGCCCAGCAGGATGAGGAGGTTCCAGGTCTGTCCCCGCAAAGACATCCACAAGAGGCTTCCCATGATGGCCAGGGTGGAAAACGCCAGCCACAGGTTGCGAAGATCTCGCGGCACGAGGTTCTGGCTCGCAGCCATCAGGCAGGCC
>NZ_JBFUGX010000647.1:0-2306 GCF_056402675.1 Polaromonas sp. P3_C2
CTTTGCTGAGGGTGGCTGGCCGGGGGTTGCCCGGCCAGCCGCTCTCAGTAGAGAACGCCCAAGCCGGAGCAAGATCCAGCCTCAAGATTCGCTATCAATTCAATAGCTGCCCGCGCTTATCCCTATTAGTCAAAAGCCATTTTCACTAATGAATCAAACCACCCCAACACTCCCCGTCAACGGTAAAACAATCCCCGTGACATAACTGGAACAAACAGGAGAAGCCAGAAATACATAAGCAGGCGACAACTCCTCAGGTTGCACCGGCCGCCTCATGTCGGTCTTCCTGCCGAAGTCCTTGATGACGAGTGGCCCGCGCCTGGCGCGGTGTAGGAAAGATTCGCGCCTTCGCCCCAGCCATGCCTTGCGGCCGCTGCAGCGTCGGGCCGAATCTTGCACAATCAAGGCAGCCATCTTTTCCATTGCCGCTTTTGTTGCCGCCCGAGCGGCGTTTGATGCAAACCCGACACTTCCTCCAGCTCATCGCGATGTCCGCCCTCTGGGGCGCATCATTTCCCCTGCTGCGTATCGCCAGCCCTGCCCTGGGGCCGTGGGTGGTAGCGGCCACCCGCTGCGTCCTGGCCGCAATCGTGCTGGGTCTGCTGATGAGCAGGCTGCGCGGCCAATGGCCGCCGCGCGAGGCGTGGCCCCGGCTGGCGCTGCTGAGCATGCTGTCGGTGGTGGTTCCCTTTGTGCTGTACAACTGGGCCGCGCTGGTCATCCCGTCGGGCTATTCGGCGGTGCTCAATGCCACGGTGCCGCTCTTCGGCGTGATGGCCGCCGCGCTGGCCGGCGAGGAAAAACTCACCCGCATCCGCCTGCTCGGCTGCGCGGTCGGCTTTGCCGGCGTCGCGCTGCTGGTGCAACTGGGGCCCGTCGCCGTCACGCCCCGGGTCGTGCTGGCGGCGTTGGCCTGCGTCGCCGCGTCGGCCAGCTACGGCTTCGGCGCCATCCTCATGAAACGTGCCACCATGGCCTATTCGCCGCTGCCTTCGTCAGCGGTGGTGCATGTGGCCGCGGCCCTGATCCTGCTCATACCGGGCGGAATCGCCGCACCCTCGGCTGTTCTGACGCCGGGCGCCGTGGCTGCCGTTACGGTGCTGGGCACGTTTACTTCCGGGTTTATGTACTGGATCAGCATGCGGCTGATGCGCGAGATTCCGGCCAGCGCCACCACGTCGGCGGCCTTCATGATTCCGCTGTTCGGCGTGACCTGGGGCGGRCTGTTTCTGGGGGAGCCGGTGACGATCAGCATGTTGCCCGGTTGCATCCTGGTGTTATCGGCCACCGCGCTGATCACGGGTTTTAACCCGTTTCGGGCTGCGCCACCTGAGCCATAAAGCTTAAGGCACGCACCGGCGCGAAGTCGTAAAGAAATCGTGGCGAGCGGCCCGAGCAGCCCGAGGTCGTGTCGAGGACCGGAGCCGTACACCCACCCGTACGGTGAGGACCGCAGATGCGAGATCGGGCCGCGCAGCAGATTTATTTTCGGTTTCGCATGATGTTGGGCGTGGCGACCACCACATCCGCATTCTGCGCACGCTGGCGCAGCGCATGCTCCATTACCACCAGGGCCAGCATGGCCTCGGCAATCGGCGTGGCGCGAATGCCGACACAAGGGTCGTGCCGGCCCTTCGTCACCACCTCGGCGGGGTTGCCTGCGGTGTCGATCGACTGGCGCGGCGTGATGATCGAGCTCGTCGGCTTGATGGCGATGGACACCTCCAGGTCTTGCCCCGTGCTGATGCCACCCAGTACACCGCCGGCGTTGTTCGACTGAAAGCCCTCAGGCGACAGACCGTCGCCGTGCGCGGTGCCGCGCTGCGTGACGCTGGCAAAGCCGGCGCCAATTTCAACGCCCTTGACGGCGTTGATGCCCATCATGGCGAAAGCGATGTCAGCGTCCAGCTTGTCAAAGAGCGGATCGCCCAGGCCCACCGGCACCTTGGATGCTGTGACACGAATGCGCGCGCCGCAGGAGTCGCCCGCCTTGCGCAGCGCGTCCATGTAGTCTTCCAGTTTCGAGACGTCGGCGACCGGCGCGAAGAACGGGTTGCCCGGCACGTGTTCCCACGATTCAAACGGAATCGCGATGTCGCCGATCTGCGTCATGCAGCCGCGAAAGGTGGTGCCGTATTTTTCAGCCAGCCACTTCTTGGCCACCGCGCCGGCTGCCACCATGGGCGCCGTCAGGYGGGCGGAGGCACGGCCACCGCCGCGCGGGTCGCGCCGGCCGTATTTGTGCAGGTAGGTGTAGTCGGCATGGCCTGGGCGGAAGGTTTCCAGGATGTTGCCGTAGTCCTTGC
>NZ_JBFUGX010000648.1:0-2296 GCF_056402675.1 Polaromonas sp. P3_C2
CCTCTACGTTGTCCAAGGACAAGCAGCAGGCTGAGATGAAGTGGTTTATCGATGCGGCCAAGAAGCTGCAGGCCAAGGGCGTCAAGGAAATCTCGGTCGTGTCCGAGACCATCACGACCCACGAATACGAATCGAAGACGCTGGCAAAAGCCTTTGAGGAAATCACCGGCATCAAGGTCAAGCACGACATCATTCAGGAAGGCGACGTGGTTGAAAAGCTGCAGACTTCCATGCAGTCGGGCAAATCGATTTACGACGGCTGGATTTCCGACTCCGACCTGATCGGCACCCACTACCGCTATGGCAAGATCCTGGCGCTGTCCGACTACATGGCCGGTGCGGGCAAGGAATACACCAACCCGGGCCTGGACCTCAAGGACTTCATCGGTACCAGCTTCACCACGGCGCCCGACGGCAAGCTCTACCAGCTGCCCGACCAGCAGTTCGCCAACCTGTACTGGTTCCGTGCCGACCTGTTTGCGCGCAAGGACTTGCAGGACAAGTTCAAGGCCAAATACGGCTACGACCTCGGGGTGCCGCTGAACTGGAGCGCCTATGAGGACATCGCCGAGTTCTTCACCAACGACGTGAAGACCATAGACGGCAAGCCGATTTACGGCCACATGGACTACGGCAAGAAGGACCCCTCGCTGGGCTGGCGCTTTACCGACGCCTGGCTGTCCATGGCCGGCACCGCCGACAAGGGCATCCCCAACGGCATGCCGGTGGACGAGTGGGGCATTCGCGTGGCGGCCGACAAGTGCACGCCTGTGGGCGCCTCTGTTGCGCGTGGCGGGGCCACCAATTCACCTGCTGCGGTCTACGCGCTGACCAAGTACGTGGACTGGATGAAGAAGTACGCGCCCAAAGAGGCCAGCGGCATGACCTTTGGTGAAGCCGGCCCGGTGCCGGCCCAAGGGCAGATCGCCCAGCAGATCTTCTGGTACACGGCCTTTACCGCCGACATGACCAAGAAGGGACTGCCTGTGGTGAACGCCGACGGCACGCCGAAGTGGCGCATGGCGCCTGGCCCCAATGGCCCTTACTGGAAGCAGGGCATGCAAAACGGCTACCAGGACGTGGGGAGCTGGACCTTCTTCAAGGACCATGACCCCAACAAGGTGGCCGCGGCCTGGCTGTACGCGCAGTTCATCACCTCCAAGACCGTTTCGGCCAAGAAGTCGGTGGTGGGCCTGACCTTCATCCGCGACAGCGACATCCACCATGAGTACTTCACCAAAAATGCCGCCAATTACGGTGGCCTGATTGAGTTCTACCGCAGTCCGGCCCGTGTGGCCTGGACGCCGACGGGCAACAATGTACCCGACTACCCCAAGCTGGCGCAGCTGTGGTGGAAGAACGTGGCCCAGGCCGTAACGGGTGAAAAGACCCCGCAGGGTGCGATGGATACGCTGGCCGATGAGATGGATCAGGTGATGGGCCGCCTTGAGCGCGCCGGCATGGCCCACTGCGCGCCCAAGCTCAACCCCAAAGGTGACCCTGCCAAGTGGCTGAGCGACAAGGGTGCGCCATGGGCCAAGCTGGCCAATGAAAAGCCCAAGGGCGAAACCATCAACTACGACAAGTTGCTGCAGGCCTGGAAAGACGGAAAAGTACGCTGATCGCGTGGCCGTGCAGTGCGCAAGTGCTGCACGGTCCGTTTTTTTGCGGGATTGAGGTTATTGCAACAAGCGCAGGGTAAGCTCGGCGCTCTTTTACCAATGGGTTTGTATGAAAACGGGAAGCAAGGCCCATGACGACTGAATTAGCGCCCGCGCAAACGCGGCGCCAGGATTTAATGGCCCGGCTTGCTGAGCCGCACCACTACGACATCGCGATCATTGGCGGCGGCGCTACCGGCCTGGGGGTCGCACTGGATGCGGCCGCCCGCGGATTTTCCGTCGTGCTGGTCGAATCGCACGACTTTGCCAAGGGCACATCGTCCCGCGCCACCAAGCTGGTGCACGGCGGCGTGCGCTACCTGGCGCAAGGCAATATCTCGCTGGTGCGTGAGGCCTTGCACGAACGCACCACGCTGCTGGCCAATGCGCCGCATCTGGCGCAGCCCTTGCCCTTTGTCATGCCTTCCTACAAGTTCTGGGAGGCGCCGTTCTACGGTATCGGGCTCAAGATGTATGACGCGCTGGCCGGCAAGGCGGGCCTGGGCGCCACGGAATTCCTGAACCGGCAAGAAACCCTTGCCTGCCTGCCGACAGTGCAGGCTCAAGATCTCAAGGGCGGCGTCAAGTACTGGGATGGCCAGTTTGACGACGCGCGGCTGGCGTTGGCGTTGGCC
>NZ_JBFUGX010000649.1:0-2294 GCF_056402675.1 Polaromonas sp. P3_C2
GGGCCAAAAGTTCTATCAGGCGGTGAATCCAGGCTTCCATATATCTATTTGAGTATAGGCATGACGGGCCAGCCACCCTGTCAGGAAGACGCTTACAACTCCGTGTGCAAATTTCAATTGCTGAAATTTTGGGCAGGTACAATCGTGCCTCCTTTTTCAGCAACCTCGCAGCGCTCACTTCCCATGAACATCGGCCCTTACGCTTTGGCGAACAACCTGTTTGTCGCGCCCATGGCTGGTGTCACGGACAGGCCGTTCCGCCAGCTCAGCAAGAAGCTCGGTGCGGGCTATGCGGTCAGCGAAATGGTGACCTCTCGCCGCGACCTGTGGGATACGCTGAAGACTTCGCGCCGTGCGAACCACGAAGGTGAGGCCGCACCGATCGCCGTGCAGATTGCCGGTACCGACGCGCAGATGATGGCCGAGGCCGCCGCCTACAACATCGACCGCGGCGCGCAGATCATCGACATCAACATGGGCTGCCCGGCCAAGAAGGTCTGCAACAAGTGGGCGGGCTCGGCGCTGATGCAGGACGAACCCCTGGCGCTGCAGATCGTGGATGCGGTGGTGGCCGCCTGCGCACCGCGCAATGTGCCGGTCACGCTCAAGATGCGCACGGGCTGGTGCCAGGCTGAAAAGAACGCCCTGGCGATTGCCCGTGCCGCCGAAAGTGCCGGCGTGCAGATGATCACCGTGCACGGCCGCACGCGCGAGCAGGGCTACAAAGGCCATGCCGAGTACGACACAATTGCCGCCGTGAAAGCCGCGCTGCGCATTCCGGTGGTAGCCAACGGCGATATCACCAGCCCTGAAAAAGCGCGTGATGTGCTGGCGTATACCGGTGTCGATGCCGTGATGATTGGCCGCGCTGCGCAGGGGCGTCCGTGGATTTTTCGCGAGATTTCACATTTCCTTTCAAGCGGCACGCATCTTGCGCCACCGCTGGTGGCGGAAGTTGAACGCCTGCTGCTGGACCATTTGCGTGACCACTACGATTTGTACGGTGAATACACCGGCGTGCGGACGGCGCGCAAACACATCGGCTGGTATGTGAAGACCTTGCCCGGTGGTGAGGCGTTTCGCGCGCAGATGAACCTGCTGGAAGACTGCGAAGCGCAACTGAAGGCGGTGAGTGCTTTTTTTGAAGGGCTGGGGGCGCAGATGGACCGGATTCCGGCTGCTGCCGTCGAGGTTGATGACGAGGGCGTGCCTGTGCAGGCACGGGCGAACAAAGATAAAAATCAGGAAAATCAGGAAGAAGCTGCTGCATGAGCAAAAAACATATCGAAGAGTGCGTACGCACCAGCCTGGAAGGCTATTTCAAGGACCTGCGTGGCACCGAGCCCGACGGCATGTACGAAATGATGGTCAAGGTGGTGGAAAAACCGCTGCTGGAAGTTGTCATGCAGCATGCCGAGCAAAACCAGTCGCGCGCCGCCGAATGGCTGGGCCTGAACCGCAACACCCTGCGCAAGAAGCTGGTTGAGCACAAGCTCATCAAATAAAAAAACACGCTCCCATGGTCCGGCCCTTTCGCCGGCCATCCTCTTTAGAGAAGACAAAAATGAACGCACTGATTTCCGTTTCGGACAAAACCGGCATCCTCGAATTCGCGCAGGCGCTGCATGCCCTGGGCATCAAGCTGCTGTCCACGGGCGGCACGGCCAAGCTGCTGGCTGACGCCGGGCTCCCGGTGACCGAAGTCGCCGATCACACCGGGTTTCCGGAAATGCTCGACGGTCGCGTCAAGACCTTGCACCCGAAGATTCACGGCGGCCTTTTGGCCCGCCGCGATGTGCCGGAGCACATGGCGGCGCTGACAACCCACGGCATTGACACCATCGACTTGCTCGTGGTCAATCTTTATCCGTTTGAGTCGACGGTCGCCAAGCCCGGCTGCACGCTGGAAGACGCGATTGAAAACATCGACATCGGCGGCCCCGCGATGGTGCGGTCGGCGGCCAAGAACTGGAAGGATGTCGGCGTGCTGACCGATGCCTCGCAGTATGAAGGTGTGCTGGCCGAATTGAAAACCGGCGGCAAACTKACCGACAAGACCAAGTTCGCCTTGTCGGTAGCGGCATTCAACCGCATCAGCCAGTACGACGGCGCGATCAGCGACTATCTCTCAGGCATCCAGGCCGACGGCAGTCACGGTATGTTCCCCGGCCAGGCCAACGGGCGTTTCGTGAAAGTGCAGGACCTGCGTTACGGCGAAAACTCGCACCAGCAAGCTGCGCTGTACCGCGATCTGTATCCCGCACCCGGCTCGCTGGTAACGGCCAAACAATTGC
>NZ_JBFUGX010000650.1:0-2290 GCF_056402675.1 Polaromonas sp. P3_C2
CGGTTGCCCCGGCGGCCTGCGCGGCGTCGCCGGGGAAGGCGCGCCGCCGCTGCCCGAGGGGTTCCGCCGCTTCATGATTTTGCTCAAGGCCAATGACCGCGCCGAAGCCGGCATCGTGCCCGACAGCCAGTGGCTGGGGCGCATGGCCCAACACAACGACGAAGCCGTCAAGGCTGGCGTGCTGCTCATGGGTGAAGGGCTCAAGCCCAGCGCCAGCGCGTCGCGCATGAAGTTCACCCGGGGCAAACCCAGCGTGATGGACGGGCCCTTCGCCGAAGCCAAGGAATTGCTGGCCGGTTTCTGGATCATCCAGGCGCGTTCGCTGCAGGCTGCGGTGGACTGGGCCTTGGCCTATCCCTTCCCGTTTCGCGATACGGAAGAGGTTGAGGTGGAAATCCGGCTGCTGTATGAAGCTGCCGATTTCGCACAGGCCTAGCGTTCTTGGCTTGGGTCAAAAAATAATTGAAATTTTTCGACCCGGCCTGTCGATTTCGGGTTTTTCGTTCGTCGTACCGGTGAGCAGACGCTTTTTGGAGGCCGGAAAGGGCCTGTGAATCCGGCGCTCGACCATTTACGAAGTGAACAAACACCAACTTAAAGGGATACAAACATGTTCAAGACCATCGCCATCATTGCGGCCGTCGCCATCGTGGTTTTCATCGTGGCCGTGCTGATACTGGCCTCCAACAAGCCAGACACCTTCCGCGTACAACGCCAGACCACCATCCAGGCGCCGCCCGAGAAAATCTTCCCGCTGATCAATGACTACAAACAGTGGGCCGCCTGGTCGCCCTGGGAGAAAAAGGACGCGGCCATGAAGCGCAGCTTCAGCGGTCCGGCCACCGGCAAGGACTCGGCCTACGCCTGGGAAAGCAAGGAAGTCGGCACGGGTGACATGCTGATCACCGAGTCCGTACCGTTTTCGCTCGTCARGATAGACCTGAACTTCAGCAAGCCYTTTGARGCCCATAACAAGGTGGTKTTYASCATCCAGCCGCARGCCGGYGGCAGCGTSGTGAGCTGGGAGATGGCGGGCCCCGCRCCCCTGATSKCCAGGGTCATGCATGTCTTCTTCGATATGGACAAGATGGTGGGCAAGGATTTCGAAGCAGGCCTGGCCGACCTGAAGGCTGCTGCAGAAAAGTAAGCCCGGCTCACCCGCCCCACACTCAAGGAGTATTCAAATGCGATTCATGATGCTGATGATCCCCAAAGGCTACGAAACTGCCGACGCAGGCACCATGCCCAGCGCCGACGCCGTCGCCGCGATGATGAAATACAACGAGGAGCTGCAAAAAGCCGGCGTGCTGCTCGCGCTGGACGGCCTGCACCCACCCTCCATGGGCGCCCGCGTAACCTTTCCCGGTGGCAAGGCCCATGTCAAGGACGGCCCTTTTGCCGAAGCCCGTGAAGTGCTGGGCGGCTACTGGATGATCAACGYGGCCTCGCGCGAGGAAGCCATCAAGTGGGCAACGCGCTGCCCGGGCGGCGAGAACGAAATCATCGAAGTGCGGCAGGTGCAGGAGATGTCTGACTTTCCGCCTGACGTACAGGAGGCTGCCGCCGGTTTCGTCGAGATGCAACAAGCGCCGAGCGGGAAGAGCGCAAAAGGCAAGGGCGCCTGAAGCCGCATGGCGTCGCATGAAACCCATCGTGCCATCGACGCCGTATGGCGCATCGAATCGGCCAAGGTCATCGCCAAGGTTGCGCGCATGGTGCAGGAGGTGGGCCTGGCCGAAGAGATCGCGCAGGACGCGCTGGTCACGGCGCTGGAGCGCTGGCCGAAGATCGGCGTGCCGGACAACCCGGGCGCCTGGCTTATGGCCGTCGCCAAGCACCGGGCCATCGACTAC
This sequence comes from Polaromonas sp. P3_C2, assembly GCF_056402675.1. Lineage (NCBI taxonomy): Bacteria > Pseudomonadati > Pseudomonadota > Betaproteobacteria > Burkholderiales > Comamonadaceae > Polaromonas > Polaromonas sp. P3_C2. Next base: position 1,854 of record NZ_JBFUGX010000650.1, read on the forward strand.
CTGCGGCGGCGCAAGCTGCTGGCGCTCAAGCATGAAGAGCTGGGCCATGAACTCGAGCTGGAGCAGGAAATGGCTTTCGCCGATGTAGACGATCCCGGCTCTGGCGACGACGGCGCCGACGACTACGGCGACGATCTGCTGCGCCTGATCTTCACCGCTTGCCACCCGGTGCTGTCCACCGAGGCGCGCATTGCGCTCACGCTGCGGCTGCTGGGCGGCCTGAGCACCGACGAGATCGCGCGCGCCTTCCTGGTGCCTGAGCCCACGGTGGCCCAGCGCATCGTGCGTGCCAAGCGCACCCTGGCCGAGGCGCGCGTGCCTTTTGAAGTGCCTGGCCCTGAAGAGCGCGGCGCCCGGCTGGCTTCGGTGCTGGAAGTTATTTACCTGATCTTCAATGAAGGCTACTCAGCCACTTCGGGCGGCGACTGGATGCGGCC
>NZ_JBFUGX010000651.1:0-2282 GCF_056402675.1 Polaromonas sp. P3_C2
AGCACCATGGCGGCATGGCGCGAGTTGCGGTCGGAAGCAGAAGCCGTGATCTGTTGCATGGCTTGTATGGTGCGCAGGGCCGCCTCTCCCGACAAACGATATTAGTGCGCGGCACGTGTGAGAAAATTGCACGCATGTTGCCTCGCCTGCCCCCGTTGAACGCGGTCCGCGCTTTCGCTGCGGCGGCGCGCCATCAGAGTTTCAGCCGGGCTGCCCTGGAATTGCATGTAACGCACGGCGCCATCAGCCGCCAGATCAAGGTGCTAGAAACCTATCTCGGCGTGGACCTGTTCGAGCGAAAAACACGGCAAGTTCTTCTGACGGCAGCCGGCCATCAGTTCCATACGCAAGTGGGCCCCGCACTCGAGCAGATTGGCGCAGCCGCCGAATCACTCAGGGGTGGAACGCCATTGCGCGCCGTCAAGATCAACGTCCGGCCCACGTTCGCGGTGCGCTGGCTGATTCCAAGGTTGTCAGCGTTCGTGGCGAAGCACCCTGACATCGAACCGCAGGTGATGACCAGCACCTTGCCGCCGGACAAAGCGGTAGATGAGTTCGATCTGGCCATCCGGCGGAGCACCAGGGGGTGGCCGCCGGCGATGCAGATTCATCCATTTCTGGAGGACGAAGTTCTTGTTGTTGGGTCGCCCGCATTGTTTGCCAGCCGCCCCGTCACCGGCCCGCACTCTTTGGCGTCCCATGTCTTGCTGTTATCCAAATCGCGCAGCCACGATTGGGAGAACTGGAAAAAGCAGGTGAACGCGCCAGAGTTGAATCCAGCCAGTTGCCTGCAATTTGATCATTTGCACTTTGTGCTTCAGGCCGCCGTCGACGGGTTGGGTTTTGCCTTGGCGCCGGTATCGCAAATTACCCATGACATGGCGGCGGGACGGTTGATAAGCCCCTTGCCGGAATTGCGGATGGCGCTGGGTCGCCACTATTTTGGCCTTGCGCCCAATGCCGCCCCGGAGACGCAGCAGTTTGCGCAGTGGCTGATGGATGAACTGAACGCCGCGCCTTCTTGAGACCGGCAGCGAAGCGCCGCGCCGTGTAGGAGATCACCGACCTTTTTTCGGGAATGCCGCGCGCGAAGCGCCCTGCCCCGGTGCAGTATTTTCAAGCTCTCGCCATCACAGCGATCACGGCGAAGAAAACCCAGCCAAGGAGAACCGACATGCCCAGAGGCGACAAATCTGCCTACAGCGACAAGCAAAAGCGCAAGGCTGAACACATTGAAGAAGGCTACGAAGACCGCGGCGTCGGCAAGGAAGAAGCCGAGCGCCGCGCCTGGGCCACCGTCAACAAGGAAACCGGCGGCGGCAAAAAGTCGGGCTCGGGCCGCGGCAAGGCCGAAAACCATGCACCGTCCCGAAAAGGCGGGCGCCTTGGCGGCGCAGCAGCAGCCTCCCGCACGGCGCAAGAGCGGTCAGCTTCTGCCAAAAAGGCTGCCGCCACCCGCAAGCGGAATGCGGCCAGGAAATAGCGCCTGCGGATCAAGCTGCCAGCGGGCGCAATGGCTGCACGAGGCGCCGTGAAATCGCTATTGTTTTGATAGCTGCTCGCGCCCATCCACATTGCCTCAACGAGCTAAATTACCCTTAAAAACGGGCTCTCAAGGCACCCAAAAAGACGCTTGGGCAGAGGAAAAAACATCGAAACGCTCAAAAACTGCCGTTTTTTTGCCTGTTTCGGGCATCAAATCGCGTTCAAGCCCAATAGGAATCTGCGCGAGCAGCTATAGAAAAGATAGCAAAAATCAAACAACACCCAGACAGTGGAAGCAGCAACTACCTCGGCCATGGCAGCCTGCGGATCCTGGCCAGCGCTTCGCGCAGCCACATCACCATCAGCGCTGCGCCGGAGGCCGTACCCGCTTGCGAGCGTTGATCACACGGGCACCGGCATCAACACCATGGCAAACCCCGGTGGCAACCAGACCGGCAACGGCAAGCATCGCGGCGGTATGAACGCTTACCGCCGCGAGGGCCAGCGCCAGCGGTCCTGATCCGGTTAACCCTGCGACCGATGCCTCCCCTGCGCACAATGGAATCAGGGCCGGCACCAGCATCAAGCCGGCGCCGTGCGCGGTGGACATCATGAAAGACCAGAGCGCCAGCCCGGCATGCCCCGCCGGCGCGCGCGCCGCCCTGGGTGCGCGGCCCGACAGGTGAACCACGGCGAAGGCGGCCAGCAGGCCGCCTGCCAGGACCTGCAAGGTGAAGCGATCCAGCGCCACGCCCCCTGCCACCGCGCCGGCCACCAGCGCGATCGATGCGGTGTGC
>NZ_JBFUGX010000652.1:0-2276 GCF_056402675.1 Polaromonas sp. P3_C2
GCTCTGGCAGCGCATGCCTGCCGAACGTGAAGAGCCGGACTCGCCTTCGGCTCCACCCCTCGTCCGCTGGACGGAAAAGCATTGCGGCGATGCCTTAGGCATGATCGGCGAAGGGCAAACCACCCAGGTCGCCGCCAACCTGACCGTCAGCAACATCATCACCACCCTGCGGCTCATAGGCCAGGTGGAGTGGGTGGAGCTGATCGAGCCGGTCAGCCATTCCCTGCAGGTCTTGCGCCGGCTGCCGAGCTTTTCCCGCGAAAGCGAGATGACGCGCCAACAGATCACGCGCGCCATGGAGCGACTGGCGCAGCAAACCGGTAAATCCGAGCGCGCCGTCGCCGAAGCGGTGCTGGCTGCCGCGCACCAGCCCAACAACGCCCTGGCGGCCCACACTGCCGGCTACTACCTGATAGGACCGGGCCGCCCCCTGCTGGAAGCAGCATTGCAGCCCGCGGCGGGTCCCCACAAACCATCGCCGGCCCCTGAAACACCGCGTGGCTGGCGCCTGCCGCTCTACGCAGCCGCATGGATTGCCGGAACCGCTGCGTTGCTCAGTTGGGCTGCGCACCCGCTCGCCATGCTGTCCTGGACGGCGTGGGTAGCCCTGGTGCTGATGGCCTGGCCCGCGTCGGAAGTGGTCGCTGCGCTGATCCACCGGCTGATCGCTGAATCCACACGCATACAACCCCTGGCCCGTCTCGACTTCAGCACGGGCATCCCGGCTGAACACCGCGTGCTGGTGGTGATCCCTTCGATGCTTTCTTCAGCTTGCGCCAACAGCGAACTGGTGCACCGCCTGCAGCTGCACTGGCTGGCCAGCCGCGAAACCCATGCGCAGTTTGCCTTGCTGACAGACTGGGGCGACGCCGACGCCGAGAGCATGGCCGGCGATGCAGAGCTGCTCGAGGACGTCCTTGTCAAACTGCGCGCGCTCAACGCAGCCTGCCCGCCGGCGAGCCCAGCCTCACCGGCAAGGTTTTTACTGCTGCATCGCCCGCGCAGCTGGTCCGCGACGGAGCGCCGCTGGATCGGAGCGGAACGCAAGCGGGGCAAGATCGAAATGCTGTTGCGGCAACTGGCCGGACACTCGTCATCGCCATTTATCCCTGTGGACGTCAACATGCAGCTGGCACCGGGCATACGCTACGTGCTGACGCTTGACAGCGACACCAGCCTGCCGGCGGGTTCCCTGCGCGAACTGGTGGCCATCGCTGCGCACCCGCTGAACACGCCGCACGTCAATCGCGAGACGCGGCGCGTGACCGCCGGCTACGGCATCCTGCAGCCCCGCGTGGCCATGCCCCTGTCGGCCCATCACGAGCGTTCACCTTTCCATGCGATGTTTGCAGGCCAGCGCGGCCTGGATCCTTACAGCAACGGCACCTCCGACCTGTACCAGGACGTGTTCGGCATGGGCAACTTCATCGGCAAGGGCCTGCTGCATGTCGAGGCCGTGCATGCCGTGCTGGACAGCCGCATGCCCGACGGCGCCATCCTGAGCCACGACCTGCTGGAAGGCAGCATTGCCCGCTGCGGCTACGCAGGCGATGTCGTGCTGATGGAAGACCATCCTCATCACGCAGGCGTGGCCGCATCACGTGTGCACCGCTGGACGCGCGGCGACTGGCAATTGCTGCCGCTGATGCTGCATGCGAAGCGCTACGGCATTGATGCCCTGGGCCTGTGGCGCATGGCGGATAACCTGCGCCGCTCGATGATCGCCCCGGCCTGCTTCGCGCTTCTAACCTGGACAATATTCACGGGTGCGCTGCCTGTGGCGACGGCACTGGTTTTCACCGTGCTGGCATTCCTGGCCGGCCCCTTGATGGGTGCGCTGGCAGGGCTGGTTCCAACGCGGCGAGGCATCGCCTGGGGGCACTTCTTTGACGTCGGCATGCGCGATGTGGCGCGCAGCATGGCCCAGGCGCTTTGGCAATTGAGCCAGCTGCCCRCCCTGGCCGCCCTGTCGTTCGACGCCATCACACGGGCCCTCTGGCGCATGGCCATCAGCCGCCGCCATCTGCTGCAGTGGACCACCGCCGCCCAGGCGCAGGCTTCCGCCCAGTACACGCTGGGCGCTTTTGTCCGCAACCATGCCCCGGTGTCCGCGTTATGCCTCGCGCTGGGCACAGCCGCGTGCTGGGGGCCGCACCCCCTGATCGGTCCGGTGCTTTTCCTGCTGTGGGCGCTGGCGCCCGCAGTGGCCTGGTGGGGCAGCAAGCCGGCTGTTCGCGCGCCATATCTGTCACTCAGCGCCACTGACCGCGCCTACC
>NZ_JBFUGX010000653.1:0-2272 GCF_056402675.1 Polaromonas sp. P3_C2
GTGGGGAACTGCCAGAACTCAGGCATCAGCTTGGGATGCGGGTAGCTGGACAGGCCCTTGCCATCGACTTCCTGGCGGAAGTTGAGCAGTTGCTCTTCGGTCAGGCGGCCTTCAAGGTAGGCGCGGGCATAGACACCGGGCGACACGTGGCCCTGGATGTAAAGGCAGTCGCCGCCGTGGTTTTCACTCTCGGCATGCCAGAAATGGTTGAAGCCGGCGCCGAACAGGCTGGCCAGCGAGGCAAAGGAGCCGATGTGGCCGCCCAAATCACCGCCATCTGCCGGATGCAGGCGGTTGGCCTTGACTACCATGGCCATGGCGTTCCAGCGCATGTAGGCGCGCAGACGTTCTTCGATCTCGAGGTTGCCAGGAGAGCGCTCTTCGTGGTCGGTTTCAATGGTGTTGACATAGCCCGTATTGGCCGAGAAAGGCATGTCGATGCTTTTCTGGCGGGCGTGCTCAAGGAGTTGCTCGAGCAGAAAGTGGGCGCGCTCGGGACCTTCACTTTCGATGACGGCGGACAGGGCGTCCATCCATTCACGGGTTTCCTGGGTGTCCTTGTCCAGCGCGTCGTTGGCGGCAGCGCGCAAGTTGTCGCCCGCTTGGTTCGGAATGGCAGCCATTTTTTGTCTCCTGAGTAGCCTGATAAAGCTTTGTTAATCCGCAATACAGCCTCTTGTCGGGCTGTGCGCGGAGCCTGTGTCCAATTGCGCCTAAGCGTGTTTTAAACGCAAATTAGATTCAAGACCCTAGTTTCTCACAATATTTGTTAAATTTCAAATAGTGCTTATTGATTTCACATTAAGAAATTTCACGGAAGTTCAGCAAATCGATACCTGCGGGGAAATGCCCTTGGCAAATACCGGTTGCTTTATCGAAACCAGCGATGTGACAGCGCAGCCCACAGCCTCACCTTAAAAGATCAGGGTCAACCCTGACCACAGAGGGGCATCTCACTTAAACTGCATCATCCCTATGACCCAGCAAGCCCCTGCCCCCGCCGACACGATGGCGAACTCCGCCACCTTTGCCCTGTGGAGGCGCTGGTGGCGCAAGCAGTCGCCGTCGCGCCAGGACCGTTTCATCACCTTGGGGCCCCTGCTGGCCGTGGTGCTGTTTCTGGCAGCCGTGATCGCAGCCTTCGGTTACCTGCGCATCGAAGAAATCGACCGCGAGCAACAGGCCGTCAAGCGCGATGTGGAATACGCCCAGCAGCGCCTGCGCCTGCGCCTTCTGGAACGCCAGGAGCAGCTCATGCGCATCGGGCGGGATGTCTCCAACAAGGAAGTGGATACGGAAGAATTCATCTCGCAGGCCGAATCCCTGGTCAACCAGTACCCCGAACTCATGGCAGTCACCTGGGTGGACAGCAGGCGGCGGATCAAGGTGGCCTATGTATCGCCCAGCGCCAACGCCAGCCAGTTGCGCGGCGCCGGCGAGCAGCTCAAGGTCGGCGAAACAGACGGCACCTACGACCTGGCAAGAGACCTGCGGCAACCGGTGTATTCACGCCCGCTGGTGACCAAGGAAGCCAGCGGCTACAACACCCCTACCCTGCAGTTGCAGGTGCCGCTCGATGACCAGGGGAAATTTGCCGGCGTCATCATGGGCGAATACTCCATCGACGGGCTGCTGCGCTTTGGCGTGCCGACGGATGTGACGGCCAAATACGCGGTCACACTGATCGACGACAAAAACACGGTGCTGGCGGGCAACCTCCCGCCGCCCCGCAACCCCGCGGCCCGGCTTTTGCCCTGGACCGATGCCGCCGCTGAATATGAAATACCGGTTTCACCGGTAGGCAACGGCCTGCTGATTCGTGCGGAAGGCTATCGGGCCTCACTCGGAGTCGTGGGCAGCGGCTTTTTCTGGCTGGTCAGCGCCCTGAGCGCACTGACGGTGTGGATGCTGCTGGGCACCTGGCGCCATACGCGCCGTCGCGTGCAGGCCCAGCAGGCCTTGATTTCTGAAACCAACTTTCGCCGTGCGATGGAGAACTCCATGCTGACCGGCATGCGCGCGCTGGACCTGCAGGGCCGCATCACCTATGTGAACCCGGCGTTTTGCCAGATGACGGGCCTCACTGAAGGCGACCTGGTGGGCCGTACGCCGCCCTTCCCGCATTGGCCGGAAGGCGAGATCGAGACCCTGATGCAGCGGCTGGACGATGAGCTGCACGGCCGCACGCCGCCCGGTGGTTTCGAGGTGCGCGTCAAGCGCAAGAACGGCCAGATTTTTGACGCGCGCATGTATGTCTCGCCGCTGATTGATC
>NZ_JBFUGX010000654.1:0-2271 GCF_056402675.1 Polaromonas sp. P3_C2
CCTGGATATCGGGGCCGTAGCGCATGAAGTCCGCGCGGTCCGGAAGCTTTCCGCCTGGCAATGTCTTGATCCAGTCCGGGTTGGGGGCGAGCAGCACCATATTGTCCAGAAAATGTGTGGCTCCGTGCCGCCACTTCAGGCCCTTGTCGAGCCAGCCAGGCACCACGGCCCTCTGGAAATGCGGGTACAGCACCAATCCCGGCGATGACCCCGCCTCCCCTGCCGGGCCCCCGCGGTGATAGTTCAGGTGCAGGTGGTAGTCGGTGATGCCACCGTCCCAATAGGCGCCGGGCGGCGCACCGGGGATGTTGCGCACGGAGCGCAGCACAAAGGGGATGGAACAGCTGGCCTGAAGCGCCGGCTGAAAATTGGCTTCGTCCATCGGCACCTGGCGGGTCCGGTAGTCGGCCGTTGAAAACGGCAAGGAAGCGTTCTGCGTGGAAAACACCACGCGCTCCAGCCACGCGCCCATGGCCTTGCGGTGCAGGCTGTTGGTGAGGAATGCGCCAAAGTAGCCCAGCGGCGTGGCCACCTTGTGCTCACGGCCCAGCATGTGGCGGCCACGCGAGGTGACGATGTGCAGCCGATAGCGGGGATGGCCAATCACTTCCTGCACCCGGCCCCCGTAGAAAACCTTCAGGCTCTGGCCGAACTGCTCACTGACGGCATCGGCGGTCGGGCGCTTCTGGCCGGGCTTGAGTTCGTAATGCTGGTGGATGTAATCGGTTTCGAGGCGCTGGAATGCGGCCGCAGGGTTGTCCAGGCAGGCCGTGGCCATGCGCCACGCGCCTATGGACGCACCCACCAGGTCCACCGGATGGCTGCTTTGCGCCAGCCAGTCACCAAAGATAAAGCGGTCCAGTGCGCCAAGGATCAAGCCCTTGGGCCCGCCAGCCGCCCCGGGTACAACGGCAATGTCTGCCGGCTTGAGGCCGTTTTTCTCGATATACCGGCGTGCCTTGGGACCGGCGTAGATGCGGAGGGCTTGCATGAAGGTGGATGGTTGCTATTGTTTTGATAGCTGGTTGCGCCCGTCAATCAAGCGCCCGGGCCTGATTCAACCTTAAAAATAGGTCAAATCATGTCTTCCTGGCGACCTGACGTCATGCGCACAATTATTTCTTCAGTGCCGCCAGCTTGCTGAAGGCCGACTCCATGGCTGTCGCGGCGGCCGGTTGTGGTGCGCCTGGGCGGCCTCCATAGTTGCCGCCGCGGTTTTGCCCGCCCGGCGGCCGCGCGCTTTCAAAGCGGTTGTCACGCGGGCCGTCGCGGCGGGCCGGTGCGGCGTCGAGTTTCATGGTGAGGCCAATGCGCTTGCGCGCCACATCGACTTCGGTGACGCGCACCTTGACGATGTCGCCGGTTTTTACCACCTCACGCGCGTCGGTCACGAACTTGTTGGAAAGCTGGCTCACGTGGACCAGACCATCCTGGTGCACGCCGATGTCGATGAAGGCGCCGAAGGCGGCCACATTGCTGACCGTACCTTCCAGCGTCATGCCTTCCTTCAAATCCTTGATGTCTTCCACACCGTCGTTGAAGCGGGCCACCTTGAAGTCGGGGCGCGGGTCGCGGCCGGGTTTTTCAAGTTCGGCAATGATGTCCTTGACGGTGATCACGCCGAACTGCTCGTTGGCAAACAGCTCGGGCTTCAGGGTCTTGAGCATCTCGGCCCGGCCCATGAGCTCGGCCACCGGCTTGCCGGTGTGCACCATGATCTTTTCGACCACCGGGTAGGTTTCGGGGTGCACGCCGGTCATGTCCAGCGGGTTGCTGCTGCTGCGCAGGCGCAAGAAGCCGGCGCTCTGCTCAAAAGTCTTGGCGCCCAGGCCGGTCACCTTGAGCAAATCGGCACGGCTGGCAAACGCGCCATTGGCATCACGCCAGCGCACCACCGACTTGGCCACCGTTTGCGACAGGCCCGACACGCGCGCCAGCAGCGGCACGCTGGCGGTGTTCAGGTCTACGCCGACGCTGTTCACGCAGTCTTCGACCACGGTGTCCAGGCTGCGCGCCAGGTCGCTCTGGTTCACGTCGTGCTGGTACTGGCCGACGCCGATCGATTTCGGGTCGATCTTGACGAGCTCGGCCAGGGGGTCTTGCAGGCGGCGCGCAATGCTGGCCGCGCCGCGCAGGCTCACGTCCACGTCKGGCATTTCCTGCGAAGCGAATTCACTGGCTGAATAAATGGAGGCACCGGCCTCGCTGACCACGACTTTTTCAATGGCCTGTTCCACTTTGGCCATTCCCTTGATCAGGTCCGCTGCCAGC
>NZ_JBFUGX010000655.1:0-2254 GCF_056402675.1 Polaromonas sp. P3_C2
CTGTAAGCCTGCCTCAATTTGGCGCCAAAGGCTTGGTGTGGTTGAAAAACGAGCCATTTGATAACAACTCGGTAAATGCTTCTTTCAACGAAGACGGATCAATGAGTGAGTTGAGCTTCAAAGCGGCCGCGAGGGCTGAGCGGGGGGCCGCTGCTGCATCGGATACGGCCAAATCCCTTGCAGATTTAATGCAACTGCGCGTCGATACCTTGAAAGCTAAAGCAGCGGCCACTGATGAAAGGCAAAAGAAAGAGCAGCAGAATCAGATCAATGCCATCGATTCCCAGATTGCTCTAACGACCAAACAAAATGAACTTGACCTGGCGAAGGCTTCGGCGGGTGACCCGCTTACAAAAGAGAAAGCCCTGCTCCAGAAGCAGATCGAAGTAGAAACGCTTAAACAGCAGTACGACGCACTTCTCAAGAAGAAAGTCGAGTAGCCCGTGAAAGCAGTAATTCTATTCAGTCTGGTGCTCTGGGCAGGGYACGGTACTGCTCAAGAAATTCAGCTACGGGAAAGACTTGACAGTCGTGACGTTGAACAGCTCCGGGAACTTCGATTGGAACGGGCAAAAAGCCGTATCGCAGAGGTCAACTTGAATGACTCCACGAAAGAGCGATTGTTCAAGAGTTACGACCTCGATGTACTCGACGCAGTTCTTAAGGATCAAAGCGGCCGTAGCGGCGTTGATCTGAATAACAAGGCAAACGCACGTTTAAACCTGCTCAAACTGGGCACCGCATTGAAAGATCAGATTCCCTCGGGAAGGATCAACGCAAGCGGAATAGATTCCAAGTTAATTCTGGAGCTGGCTCGCAAATCTTCAAACCCGGAGATCGCCTCTCGCATCCTGGATTCGAAGCTTCGCCTGGATAAAAATAACCGTATCGTGCTCGGACTCGGTGCGGTCTTTAGCACCAATCCCGAGGTGAACGCACCTGACAAATCCCAGCCTGGGAAAATCCCTGGGAATTACAAGGGACTCAAGCCGACGGTATGGAGGTCGGGTTTGCTTTACTCCGGCATGCTGGCGCTGACGCGTCCGGACAAAAACTACATGCTTTGCTCAGGGACGGTCATAGCGAAATACTGGTTTCTAACTGCAGCTCATTGCTTGCTAAACGAAGAGACGCGAGGTAAGTTTTCGCCGGCGGAGGTTGCGGTCTTCTTGCCATTTCAACAAGGTTCCGAAACGGTCAACGCGATGCGAGGACATCTGAATCTAAACATGAAAAAAGTTTTGGTCGAAGCAACCGAATGGCTCGGAGACGGTATTCCGGAAGCTTTCCCGAATACTGTTGACGCTCTTAACCAGATGATTCGAGAGGGAAAAGATATTGCACTTCTGAGGTTGAAGAAGTCGGATATGGACGCACTCCCCTCAAGTATTGAGAGCGTCAGAATACTCAGTGGTCTTCCCAAGTCTTCACAGGTCAGTGTAGTTGGCTATGGCGTTACCAACATTTATGACAACAGCGATCTCACATTAATGGTGGCAATTCGAAATAACCTACCTGAAGGCCTGGATGCCAACGCTGACCTGATCACTTTTGGCGCACCTGCAGGATCGACCGCAGGTGGTATTTGTGGGGGAGATTCCGGCGGAGGACTTTTCGCTGGGCGGGTGAATGGCATAAGTAGCAGTCCGCGACTGATTGGTGTAGTGAGTGCCCTGCTCCAATCTGCGGACACGAGCAGCGCGGACGCGTGCATCGCTTCCGCTCAAGGCCATGCATCCTTGCTAAGCTCACGAAATCATGGTTTTATTTGCGGCAGGCTTCCTGAAGCCTGCATTCAATAAACCCAACCTAAGTCTACTTGCCATGGCATTCAGTGACTTTTAAATCCTCTTACAGACCCATACAAGTGCAGAGTGTGGGCGTTCCCCACACTACTTGTGGTTTTCTCGCCCCCCGATGCCAATAGTCTGGGTGTGGTTCAAAAATCCTTACCCAATCACGTTGCGTACATTGACAGGAAGTTGCGGCGTTCTGTATCGGCTTGCAGCGCTGTGCGTGACCCGGTGGAGACCATCCGCTTGCGGGCGAACCGGTTGAGGGTGTGGAAGAAGGGCATGCTGTTGGCGGAGACAGCCGAAGTAGTGGCAAAGTTGCGCATGAACGGAGACCGGGTGCGGTCGCGTTTTCACAGGCCTGAATCCAGCATCCGTAGATATTTCCCCTGTCTGCGGCGTGCTTTAACTATAAGATCAGCGCGATCACCAAAACAACAAGGTTGCAGCACAAGCCGCCT
>NZ_JBFUGX010000656.1:0-2251 GCF_056402675.1 Polaromonas sp. P3_C2
GGCGGAAAGCAGGGACTCGAAGAATGCGGGAGTGCCGGTTCCAACGGCGGAAACAACGCCAAGACCCGTGATGGCTACGCGACGCATGGGCGGTCTGGCGGGCCCGGCAGGGCTCAGGCGGCGGGCTTGCCTGATGGCAGCAGGGGTTCAATCAGCTGGACCATTTCGGCGAGGGTGCGCGGCGGGCTGGCCTGGTCCGGAATCTGAATGCCAAACTGGTCTTCAATCTGGAACAGAAATTCGATGACGGCGAGGGAGTCAAGGCCCAGGCTCTCCAGCGTGGCATCCGGCAGCAGTTTTTCTTCGCTGATGCCAAATGTCTCGGCAAAAAGATTAATCAAATCAGAATTCATCACGAACCAGTAAATATGTAATGCGAACCGCCATTGTCCCACCATCGATATGACGGCCGGCCTCTTCGGGCCTGTAGGGGCATTTTACAAAAGCAGCCGCGTTGTTTTCGTACCTCAGGGCGTGTACATCTGCCTGACGGCGTCCGACAGGCTGAAGGTCCCCAATAATTCACCCAGATAACTAATGGGCGCCGGCGCGACAGCTGCCGCACCAATTTCTGCCCGCAGGCGCGCATTGCTGAACACCGCGTCGGCGGTCAGGAAAGGCAAATACGGCTGCAATGCTTCAAACATCCAGCGTTGGCGGGCAAACTTCGGTGTGGGCACGAAGTCCCTGCCGCGCATTACCATCTTGCCGATGCCGGGCATGCTGGCTTTCAGTTCTTCGGCCAGCGCCGCGAACGTCATGGAGTCTTCGCCCGTGGACACGTGATAGCAATCGTGCCGGAGCTCGTCCTTGAGCAACATCTCGGCGAAGGCGCTTGCGATGAAATCCACCGGCGCGAAGTCAAGTTTGCCCAAGGGGTCCAGCGGCACATCACCAAGTTCGGCCATGACCGGGATGGACCACAACATGTTGCGGGCCAGTTTGGYGTCGTCAATCCCGCGCGACAGCACAATGCCCGGGCGCAAACTCACAAAAGGATGGCCTTTGCCGCGCAGCAGTGTTTCGGCATCGCGTTTGGACCTGATGTAGTCGTTGGCATAGCCGGCAAACGGCATGTCTTCGGTGATCACGCCGCGCGGCTCGGTGGTCACTGCCGCCGTTCCAACAAAAAAACCGCGTTGTGAGGGCCGCAGGTCTTTCAGGATGCCGGAAAAATGCTCGGCGGCCTTGAGATTGATGGGATAGACCCCGGCACCGGGCTTGAACGAGGTACTGGCCGCCGAATGCAGGATGACGTCGGCCGATTGGAGAACTGCCGCGCTGAGGCCAAAACCGGGCTCGACCACATCGCCGGCCTCGGCAGACACCATGTCGGCAAATTCGGGCTTCCAGAGGACGCTCTTTTTCAGGCGATCCAGCAGACGGTCACGGGCCTGGTTCGAATCGGCAGCGCGCACCACAGCAGTGCTGTAAACGCCGCGCGCAGCCAAAAGAAGCATTAATTCGCCGCCAATCAGGCCTGTTGCGCCCGAAAGCAGTACGCGTTTTGACATGTTAAGAAATGTAAAGCTGAACCTGCAAGTATAAGCGAGGGGTATTGGACGGTCAGCCCTAATTCACTCGGACGGACCTGTCCAAATCAGCAAAATTACACGTCTGATCCGCCTTTTACAAAGCGGTACGCGGCTGTATGTGCATTATTTTGCAGCTTATGGGGCGCCTGATTCAGCGGCGGGCTGGCCGTTTTCAGGCTTTTCACTGCCGTGGCCGCGCAATCTTGCCGCCATGCGCTTGATCAGCCGCTCCAGGTCATCGATGTAGGTAAACACGGCAGGCACCACCAGCAGGCTGAGCACGGTGGAGGTGATCAGGCCGCCGATCACCGCGATCGACATCGGTGAGCGAAAGCTGGAGTCGGCCGCGCCGAAGCCCAGGGCAATCGGCATCATGCCCGCGCCCATGGCCAGCGTGGTCATGATGATGGGCCGTGCCCGCTTGTGGCAGGCGTCCAGCAGCGCATCCCAGCGCGACATATTGTGGTCGCGCCGCGCGACGATGGCGTATTCGACCAACAAGATGGAGTTCTTGGTCGCGATTCCCATCAGCATGACGAGACCGATCAGCGAGGGCATGGAAAAGCTCTTCTGTGCGATCAACAGGCCGACAAAGGCGCCGCCTAGCGACAGCGGCAGGGCGGCCAGGATGGTCACCGGGTGCAGGAAATCCTTGAACAGAAGCACCAGCACGATATAGCTGCACTGACCGCCGGTCGCCATGGCCAGGCTGAAGC
>NZ_JBFUGX010000657.1:0-2228 GCF_056402675.1 Polaromonas sp. P3_C2
CGGTAGACAGTGCCAGATCGAAACACGAGTAAAAGTGCCGGACGGCAGTACCGCAACGAAAGTATTCTGGCTGTTTCACAACACTTTCACCCCAGGGTTGATTGACGAGTGCCCCATTAAGGACGGGTATGCCACTTACACAACGATGGCCGACGAGTCATTTTGGCTTGGCGTGATAGTGCCGTTGGCCGGCGCAGACTCTGTTCGCCTAGCGATGAACCTGGCCGAGGCCGACGGAGCACCCGAAGCCTTTAAAGCCAAAAGCTAACTTTGAAAGACAGACGATCATGTCCACAGCGAAGAAATCATTGATTCTCAAGGTCTCGTCCAAAAAGGCACCAGCCAAGAAAGCTGCGGCAAAGAAGGCACCAGCCAAGAAAGCCGCCGCAAAGAAAGCGCCAATTAAGAAGGCTTCAGCGAAAAAGGCGCAGAGCCCTTTTCGCGGATTTGGCACTGTGGCAAGAATGGGATAGCGCTTGTTTATTCGTCAAAGTATCCAGTCCGACTACTGYGCGGTCTACGCAACAGCAATGTGTTTGTCAGTGTCCGGCACACCTACGTCGCGCAAAGATGCTCTGAGATTGTTTGGCGTGCGTCCGCGGTACTGGGTAGGTGCCTCGCATACCGACATCCGCCGTGCCGTTGTGACGGTTCGGCCAGACATCAAAAGTCGATGGATGCATATTAGGCAACCAACACCACAGAACGTGATTAGCTCTTTAGAACTAGTTGCAGCCCGAGGCGCACCGGCCATTGTGGCTGCATTCTGCAGGCATCGTCATCTGGGCCTGACCTGCGGCCATGCCTTTGTACTCATGCCCGGTCAGCTTCCGCGCTTGATAATTCTCGATCCGCTCGGTCCTGTGCCTCTGCCCTTGCAAAACCACAATGCTGAGATTGAACGCCCCGATAAGCAGCGACAGCGCTTGCTGGCTGTGCGAGGCTCTCCTTGGGACATCTCCTTGGATAAGCCGGTTTCTCTGCTTCGCGTTCCTTTTCTCGCTGACCAGTCCCGCGATCAATGATGCACAGCCGCGAATAAGCGCGCTTTAGATATAGAAATCGGCGGTACTCGTGGCGTCACCTCCCTGCACCTTGTAGCTTAGTTACCTCATATCGATTGGCTGGTGTAATCTGTTTCAGTCATGATGAAGAAAACCATCCCAGCCGCTAGCCCTGATGCTTATGTCGCCGCGCTGTCCGGCTGGCAGCGTGCGACAGTTGAGCAACTGCGGGCCGCCGTCTTGGGCAGTGCCGAGCTGGATGAAGTCATCAAGTGGGGCCATCTGGTCTATCTGTCGAATGGGCCTGTGCTGCTCATTCGCGCTGAGGAAAGTCGCGTATTGTTCGGCTTCTGGCGAGGCCAACGTCTTCGCGAGATGGATCCGCTGCTAAAACCCGGTGGTAAGTACGAAATGGCGACGAGAGAGTTTCATGAGGGTGATGAAGTCAACCTCGCCTTGTCGGGCCGTCTTGTCAAAGAATCGGTACGGCTTAACAAAACACTCGGCGACCCCACCAAGCTCTAGCATCATGCTTGGCGCTGAACTTCAAGAAATCCCGCGCAACCGGCCAATAGTGCTGCGAAACCTCACTTGCCCGTATTGTGGATGTGAGCTAAACGAGGAATTCACTAAAGAGCACGTGATTGGGAAGAGGTTCGTTCCGGTTGGAACTCTGTATCAAGATTGGAACCTGATTGTTCGGGCGTGCAAGCCGTGCAACGGACGAAAATCTGACCTTGAGGACGACATCTCTGCCATCACAATGCATCACGATGCTTTTGGCAACTCACCTTCGCCAGAAGCTGCGGTGGAGGCTGACAGAAAGAAAGCCAAGAGTCGAAGCCGTCGCACCGGAAAACCAGTGGGAGAGAGTGCCGAGAGCATGACGCTGCGCACCCAGCTCGGCAACTCAGTCACGATGACGTTTACCTTCACAGCACCACCTCAGATAGAGAGCGATAGGGCTTTCGAACTTGCTCGACTGCAGATGATGGCTTTTTTCTACTTCCTGACCTACAGCGAACAGACTTCGCGTGGGCAATTCTGGAGGGGGACGTTCGTGCCATTGATAGAGGCGAGAAAATCCGACTGGGGAAATTCCATTCACCTCTCCTTCATGAATGCCGTTGTCATGTGGGAGCCGAGACTTTTAGTTTCAACTGCTAAAGACCACTTCTCTGCAGCGATTCGTAGGCACCCAACCCATCGACTCTGGTCTTGGGC
>NZ_JBFUGX010000658.1:0-2223 GCF_056402675.1 Polaromonas sp. P3_C2
CGCTCATCCACATAAAAGGGCACGCCCATCAGCCAGGCTTCGTTCGTCAGGTAAGCCGCCGGCTTGCGGGTGCTGATGCGTGCTTCCAAAAGCATAGCTGCTTGCGCCCGTTCCTCTTGGGTTACAGGCCGATTCTCTACAGAATCCAGGTCGTCCAGCGGCAACCCAAGCTTCCACAGCACCAGCCACGCGGCCTCGTCGAAGGCGTTGGTCGTGCCTTGCCCGAATCCGTCTGAAAAGTGCAGGCCTGCCGCTTCCAGCCTGGCGGCCATTTCCTCGACCAGCGCCAGCACCGTCAGCGATGAAGCAGGAGTTGCCGGGCTCGTCATGCTGCCGCCAGTCGTTCCAGAACACCTTTGTAGATGTTTTTGAGCGGATCGAGTGAGCTCACCAGAACATGCTCGTTGATCTTGTGGATCGAAGCGTTGAGGGGGCCGAATTCAATGACCTGCGGGCAGATTTTGGCGATAAAGCGGCCGTCACTCGTGCCGCCCGTGGTCGAAAGCTCGGTTCTCAGGCCGGTTTCAGCCTGGATCGCTCCACGCACCGCATCCACCAGCGTGCCCGGAGTGGTCAGAAAGGGGAGGCCGCCCAGGGTCCATTTGAGGTCGTACTCCAGCTGGTGCTGGCTGAGCACGGCTTGCAGGCGCTGTTGCAGGCTTTCGGGGGTGGATTCGGTGCAGAAGCGGAAATTGAAGTCCACCACCAGCTCGCCCGGAATGACGTTGGACGCGCCGGTGCCACCGTGGATGTTGGAGACCTGCCAGCTCGTGGCCGGGAAGAAAGCATTGCCTTTGTCCCATTCGGTGGCCACCAGTTCGGCCAGAGCCGGTGCAAACAGGTGGATCGGATTTTTGGCCAGGTGCGGGTAGGCAATATGGCCCTGCACGCCCTTCACGGTGAGCTTGCCGCTCATGGTGCCGCGGCGGCCGTTCTTGATCATGTCGCCCAGGCGCTCGACCGAGGTGGGTTCACCCACGATGCAATAGTCCAGCGTTTCTCCGCGCGCTTTCAACTGCTCGCAGACCATGACCGTGCCGTCCACGGCCGGGCCTTCCTCGTCGCTGGTGATCAGGAAGGCGATCGACAAGGCCGGATCCGGGTGGGCGGCCAGGAATTCCTCGACTGCGACCACCATCGCCGCGATCGATGTTTTCATGTCGGCGGTACCGCGCCCGTACATCTTTCCGTCGCGATGGCTCGGGGTGAACGGGTGGCTGTGCCACTGGTCGAGCGGGCCGGTGGGCACCACGTCGGTGTGGCCGGCGAACACCAGGGTTTTGGCCGGCGCGGCGCTATCGCTTTTTGCTATTAATTCAGTAGCTGCTTGCGCCCGTCCTGATTGGGCTGCAGCCCTTAAATCATGAGATTTCCCTTCACGCCGAGCCCACAGGTTGGTGACGCGGAAGTCGGCAGGGCCGCTGACGATGGTTTCGCATCGAAAGCCCAGCGGCGCCAGCCGTGCGATCAGCAGGGCCTGGCAATCTGCGTCGTCAGGCGTGACGGAGGGGCGGGAAATCAGCTGTTCAGCCAGATGCAGGGTTCGGGACATGTCGTTTAGGGCCTGTTAACACCGGCCCGAAACGAGCGCGGCCGTGTTTTTAGTGCTTCACGTCCAGCGTGATTTCCGTAAAGGACGGTTCGTCATCCGGGTCCTCTTCTGGCTCCAGTGTCTTGGCCTTGACGGCAAAGTCATTCTCCAGCCGCCACATCAGATTGGTCGGCGAGTCGGCGTAGAGAACACCTTCCTTGCGTGTGACGGTGCCGGCCACGATCAGCTTGGCGATGTCCTGCTCGAAGGTCTGTGAGCCTTCGGCCATGGATTTTTCCATCGCTTCCTTGACGCCTGAAAAATCGCCTTTTTCGATCAACTCGGAGATCAGCTTGGTATTGAGCATGACTTCCACCGCCGGCGTTCGGCCGCCGTCCTGTGTGCGCAGCAGCCGCTGCGACACGATGGCCTTGAGCGCGGCACCCAGATCGCCCAGCATGGTGCTGCGCACTTCCACCGGGTAAAAGCTCAGGATCCGGTTCAGCGCCTGGTAGCTGTTGTTGGCGTGCATGGTCGCCAGGCACAAATGGCCCGATTGCGCATAGGCAATGGCCGCCGACATGGTTTCGCGGTCGCGGATTTCACCGATCAGGATGACGTCAGGCGCCTGCCGCAACGCATTTTTCAGCGCCACCTGCAGCGATTGTGTATCGCTGCCGACCTCGCGCTGG
>NZ_JBFUGX010000659.1:0-2217 GCF_056402675.1 Polaromonas sp. P3_C2
GACCAAGACCTCGCGCCACATCCCCAACGACATCCTGCGTGAACTGCACGGCTTCATCCACATGTTTGAGGACACGCCCGAGTTCGTGGCGCGCCACATCCTGCGGGAGGCCAAGAGCTACCTGGAAGGCGTGCAGCCGCCGTTTTTCAAGGCACTGCTCGACTATGCCGAAGACGGTTCCTATTCCTGGCACTGCCCGGGCCATTCGGGCGGCGTTGCTTTCCTGAAAAGCCCGGTCGGCCAGATGTTCCACCAGTTTTTTGGCGAGAACATGCTGCGCGCCGACGTCTGCAACGCGGTGGAAGAGCTCGGCCAGTTGCTGGATCACGACGGCGCCATCGGCGCCAGCGAGCGCAACGCCGCACGCATCTTCAACGCCGACCACTGCTTCTTCGTGACCAACGGCACATCCACCAGCAACAAGATGGTGTGGCACCACACGGTGGCACCCGGTGACGTGGTGGTCGTTGACCGCAACTGCCACAAGTCCATCCTGCATTCCATCATCATGACGGGTGCGATTCCGGTGTTTTTGAAGCCGACGCGCAACCATTTCGGCATCATTGGCCCGATTCCGCAGAGCGAGTTCGAACCCGAAGCCATCCGCGCCAAGATCGATGCCAACCCATTGCTCAAGGGCGTGGACAGCAGCAAGGTCAAGCCGCGTGTGCTGACACTGACGCAGTCCACCTACGACGGCGTGCTCTACAACACCGAAACCATCAAAGGCATGCTGGACGGCTACATCGACAACCTGCACTTTGACGAGGCCTGGCTGCCGCACGCCGCCTTCCACCCGTTCTACGGCAGCTACCACGCCATGGGCAAGAGCCGCATCCGGCCGAAGAATGCG
The DNA here is from genome assembly GCF_056402675.1 of Polaromonas sp. P3_C2. Classification (NCBI taxonomy): domain Bacteria; kingdom Pseudomonadati; phylum Pseudomonadota; class Betaproteobacteria; order Burkholderiales; family Comamonadaceae; genus Polaromonas; species Polaromonas sp. P3_C2. Next base: position 854 of record NZ_JBFUGX010000659.1, read on the forward strand.
GTGGTGTACGCAACGCAGTCCATCCACAAGCTGCTGGCGGGTATCAGCCAGGCCAGTCACGTGCTGGTGCAGGATTCGCAGAACACCAAACTCGACAGGCACCTCTTCAACGAGGCCTACCTGATGCATACGTCAACCTCGCCGCAATACAGCATCATCGCCAGCTGCGACGTGGCCGCTGCCATGATGGAGCCTCCCGGCGGCACGGCGCTGGTTGAGGAAAGCATTGCCGAAGCGCTGGACTTCCGCCGCGCCATGCGCAAGATCGACGAGGAATACGGCACCGACTGGTGGTTCAAGGTCTGGGGGCCGGACAAGCTGGTCGAAGAGGGCATTGGCGAATCGCAGGACTGGATCATCAAGGGCGAGTCCCGCAGCGCCAAGACGGCCAGAAACGGCGCCAACAACTGGCATGGCTTTGGCCAGATGGCCACCGGTTTCAACATGCTGGACCCGATCAAGTCCACCATCGTCACGCCCGGCCTCGACCTGAACGGCAAGTTTGCCAAAACCGGCATCCCGGCCAGCATCGTGACCAAATTTCTGGCCGAGCACGGCGTGATCGTCGAGAAAACCGGCCTCTACAGCTTCTTCATCATGTTCACCATCGGCATCACCAAGGGCCGCTGGAACACGCTGCTGACGGCGCTGCAGCAGTTCAAGGACGACTACGACAAGAACCAGCCGATGTGGCGCATCCTGCCCGAGTTCTGCCAGAAGTACCCCAAGTACGAGCGCATGGGCCTGGCCGACCTGTGCCAGCACATCCATACGCTGTACGCCAAGTACGACATCGCGCGGTTGACAACCGAGGTCTACCTGAGCGATCTGGCGCCCGCCATGAAGCCCAGCGACGCCTACGCCCACATTGCCCACCGCACGACGGAACGGGTTGAAATCGACCACCTGGAAGGCCGTATCACCGTGGGCCTGGTCACGCCGTACCCGCCGGGCATCCCGCTGTTGATCCCGGGCGAGGTGTTCAACCGGAAAATTGTGGACTATCTGAAGTTCTCGCGCGAGTTCAACGCCCAGTGCCCGGGCTTTGAAACAGACATCCACGGCCTTGTGGAACAGGTGGATGCCAAGGGCAAGACGCGCTACTACGCGGACTGCGTCAAACGCTAGGCAGGAATAAACAGGTACTTTCGTTTGCTATAGTCCTTCCCATATTATTGGGAGGGGAGCATGTTCAAGACGATTCTCTTCGGAGTCCTCGGTGTCATCGTCGGTGCAGTATTCCTGCGCGCGCAGGCCAGCGGGGACAGCGAGTTGCGGCTGCTCATGGCCAGCGGCAAGACGGCGGTGGTCGAGCCGATCAAGGAATACAAAAGTTTTTCCCGCAGTGGCCAGACCATCTACAC
>NZ_JBFUGX010000660.1:0-2216 GCF_056402675.1 Polaromonas sp. P3_C2
TTTGCCCGCACCGGTGCGGGTGCAGCCTTGTGTGCGCTGGTGCTTTTCGCGGGGACAGCGCACGCGCAACAATCCAGCAAGAACCTGGCACCCGGATTCTCGGAACGCGCGGCGGCCTCGAAGCTGGTTGTCGTGCCCGCAGACCTCGAGCTCTTTTCCATCGGTGCCGGCGGCGTGCAGGAGCCCAGGGCCGACTGGACCATGGCTGCCCAGAAAAACGTCAAGTCCGGTCTGGCTTCGAGCAAGCTCAAGTTGGGTTCTGACGTGATCGGGCTTGAAGAAAAAGACATGGACGAACTCGCGGACATCAACTCCCTGCACGGAGCTGTCGCGCAATCTGTTTTTCTGCACCACATGATTGGTGGTGTACTCAAGCTGCCCACCAAGAACGATGCCCTGAACTGGTCACTCGGAGATGCCGTCAAGCCTCTCAAGGATAAAACGGGGGCTGATTACGCCCTGTTCATCTGGATGCGCGACAGCTATGCCAGCAGCGAGCGCAAGGCCGCGATGATCGCCATGGCTGTGCTGGGCGTGGGGATTGCCGGGGGCGCGCAGATTGGTTATGCCTCGCTGGTCGATTTGAATAACGGGCGGATTGTCTGGTTCAATGATTTGCGCCGGGCCTCAGGTGACCTGAGGGAACCCGAGCCAGCCAAAGAAACCATCGAAGCCCTTCTCAAGGGTTTTCCGGTCGCCAGATGATAGGCATACCGGCTGGCGGGCGCCGTGCTTTTTTGCGGACGGCCTGCAAGCACTGCCTGGGTATGGGCGCCCTGTTGCCAGGCTTGTCAGCCTTTGGCCAGGAGAACCCTGCAGCTGCCTCCATCTCGCCTTTGCCCGCGGAGCGCTTTGCCCGCCCTGCGCTGGAAACAGATGAAGGCGGCTTGTGGGGAATGATGGACCGTGAAGAAACGCGTCTGCGGCGCAGTCCATTTACCGTACGCGACCCGCAACTGAGCCAATATCTGCAAGACTTGGTATGCCGTCTCGCGGGAGACCACTGCCCTGACATTCGTGTACATGTGGTGCGCACGCCGCTCTTCAACGCCAGCATGGCGCCGAACGGCATGATGCAGGTCTGGACCGGATTGCTGCTGCGCGCGGAGAATGAAGCGCAACTCGCTGCGGTACTGGGCCATGAAATCGGTCACTACCTCGAACGGCACACGCTTGAGCGCCTGCGGGATCTGAGAAGCCGGGCCGCCTTTGCGCAGTTCATCGGCATGTTCGGCCTTGTCGGCGCCATTGGCCAGCTTGGTGCTCTGGCCGGTGCTTTCGCTTTTTCCCGGGACCACGAGACGCGGGCCGATCGTCTGGGCATGCGCCTTATGACCCGGGCGGGTTATGACGGCAGGCAGGCTGCACAAGTGTGGGACAACCTGCTGGGCGAACTCAAGATCACCGGCGGTGAAGACGTTGGCAAACGCAGTCCCATGATGGCGACGCATCCCCCGCTGGAGACGCGCCGTGATGATCTGCTCCGCCTGGCGGGCGACGGCGGCGGTAAAACGGGTGCAGTGGAATACCAGCAGGTGATGTCACGGCACCGCTTCGGGTGGCTGCAGGATGAAATCCGGCGTGGCCAGTTTGAAGAAAGTCTGGTGCTGTTCAATCGCTTGCTGTCGCGCAATCCGGAGGACGGCCAGGCGCTGTACGCGCGCGGTGAGGTGTATCGGTTGCGGGCAGGCAAGGAAGATCTTCAGGAGTCCCTGAACGACCTGACGCGCGTGACCGCTCTTGAACAGGCTCCGGCCGAGGCTTTCAGGGCGCTCGGCCTGGTGCAAAAGCAGCGGACCGACACCGCCTCGGCCGTACAGGCCTTCGAAAAATACCTCACCGCCGCGCCTGAGGCGGCGGATGCGGGTCTTATTAAAAATTACATTGCGGAACTTAAACCATGAAAAAACTCCTGATCCTTCTTGCCTTCGCTTTCCTGTCGGGCTGCATGTCCATCACCAAGGTTGAGGGTGAGCAACTGGTCAATAACCGGCTGGCCGTCAAGGTGACTGATGCCTGGAACAAGGTTGCCCCACCCGGCACCCAGCAGCCTTTTGACATGTGGACCCAGGAGGGATTGACGCTGGATCACCTGCGCCTCTGGGCGGCCGTCAAGCCAGGCCAGGCGCTGCTGGTCAGGCCTGCAGGCAGCGTGCCGTCCGGGCAGAAGGCAGCCCGTGTTCCAACTTACCAGGCAGGCATGCCGCTTGACCAAT
>NZ_JBFUGX010000661.1:0-2216 GCF_056402675.1 Polaromonas sp. P3_C2
CGGCCGACCTGGCCCTGGTGGGGCAGCGCCTGAATTGGCTGCGCCTGCGGCTGGTGGAGCTGGACGCCGATAAATCGCGTTTCCTGCGCCATATTTCGCACGAACTCAAAACACCGCTGGCATCGCTGCGCGAAGGGGTGTCGCTGCTGGAAGACGGTGTAGCCGGCACGCTGAGCAATGACCAGCGCGAAATAGCGCAAATCCTCAGGCACAACACCGGCGTGCTGCAAAGCCAGATTGAAGACCTGCTGCGCTTTAATACGGCCGCGTTCGAGGCGCGCCAGTTGAACCGCCAGAATGTCGACTTGTTGCAACTCCTCGAGGAGCAGGTGTACGCGCAGCGCCTGCAGTGGCGCGCACGGGACCTGACGGTCAGCGTCGTCGGCGAGCCCGTTGTGATGGAAATCGACCCCGAAAAAATCGGCACTGCGCTGGCCAACCTGCTGTCCAACGCCATCCGCTATTCACCACCCAAAGGGCAGATCCGGCTGGAACTGAGTCCGCTGCGGGGTTTCGTCCGCATCGACATCCACGATCAGGGCGTCGGCGTGGCGCAGGCCGACCGCGAGCGGATTTTCGAGCCCTTTTACCGCGGTGAACGCCAGCCGGTCGACGTGGTTCGGGGCAGCGGTATCGGTCTGTCCATCGTTCACGAATACATTGCCGCACATGGTGGAAGCATCGTCCTGATGCCCGATCAACCTGGTGCACACTTCAGAATAGAGCTTCCTCATGTTTCCAAGTACTGATTTTCCCCCTCCTCCGCCTGCGGCCCGCTTCTCCGGGCGCGGCCTGTTGCCGGCCCTGGTGACGTCGGCCTTGCTGGCAGCCTGCAGCAGCGGCCCCGCCAACGAGCGCGGCCCTGACACCGCAGCCGTCCTGGCAGCCCGGGCCGCAGCCTCTGCCGCCGAAGCGGCGCGGGCCAGCACCAGCCAGCCCGCGCCGCTCCCGGAATCCGTCGTTTTTGCCAGCGGCATGACCTTGCGCATGCTGGCTTACGCCGAGCGCGTGCGCCTCATGCAGCCGCCGGAGCTCACCCAGGAAACCGGGCGGCTCGGAGACGCCGCCAGCCCCGAGGCCCAACTCCAGCTCTCGCTGGTGCTGGCCCAACTGCGGCAGCTGCCCGAACTGATACGCGCGCAGGAGCTGCTGGCCCGCGTATTGGGCAATGCCGATGCCCAGCCGCTGCATCCGCTGGCAAGGCTGCTGGCGTCACGCTACGCCGAACAGCGCCGCCTGGAAGAGCAGCTTGACAAACAAGGCCAGCAACTGCGCGATGCGCAGCGCAGGCTGGACCAGACCAACGAGCGGCTGGAGGCGCTGAAGGCCATTGAGCGCAGCCTCACCAGCCGGCAGCCGGCGGCAACAGCCTCGGCGCCCATACCCCCTGCCAGCCGGGCCCGCCCCACCGCACCATGAGCGACTCAGCCCTGACAGCACCCCACCTGCTCGTGGTTGATGATGACGCCGACATGCTGCGCCTGCTCACCATGCGGCTGACCGCAGCGGGCTATCGCGTCACGGCGGTCACGTCGGCCGAAGCGGCGCTGACGCAGCTTCATATTGAACGGCCGCAGCTGGTACTCAGCGATGTGCGGCTTCCCGGCCGGGACGGCCTGGCGCTGTTCGACGACATACGCCAGCAGCATCCTTCGCTGCCGGTGATTTTGCTGACCGCGCATGGCACCATTCCTGATGCCGTGGAAGCCACCGAACGCGGCGTGTTCACCTATCTCACCAAGCCCTTTGACGGCAAAAGCCTGCTCGACAAGATTGCCCAGGCGCTGGCGCTGAGTGCCCCCGCCAACCCGGCCAAACAGGGCAGCCCCGAAGCCTGGCAGAACCAGATCATCAGCCGCTCAAGCCGCATGGCCGAAGCCCTGGCTGAAGCGCGCATGGTGGCGCAGTCGGACGCCAGCGTGCTGCTGCGCGGTGAAAGCGGCACCGGCAAGGAACTACTCGCACAAGCCATCCACCAGGCAGGCGCACGGGCCAGCAAGCCCTTTATTGCCGTGAACTGTGGCGCCATCCCCGAGGCCTTGCTGGAATCCGAGCTGTTTGGCCACGTCAAGGGCRCCTTCACCGATGCGGTGGCCAATCACAAAGGCCTTTTCCAGGCTGCAGACGGCGGCACTTTGCTGCTCGATGAAATCGGTGACATGCCGCCCGCGCTCCAGGTCAAGCTGCTGCGCGTGTTGCAGGAGCGGGTGGTGCGG
>NZ_JBFUGX010000662.1:0-2215 GCF_056402675.1 Polaromonas sp. P3_C2
GGCTTGGGTCATGGAAGTATTAAAGAGTGTTTGGGGCGGGCGGGCCGGGGCGAAACGGGTTTTGCGACAATCAGGCCTCATGCCCGGCCTGCCCGGGTGGTTCATCGCCTCATCGCCAACAGCCGAATTATCCAATGTCCCTGCTTCCCTACGCCCTGGCCCGCCCTTTTTTATTTGGGCTTGACCCCGAAACCGCCCACGAGCTGACCATGGCTTCGCTGGCGCGCACCCAGGGCACGCCGCTGTCGCTGGCCTACTGCGGCAACCGCGTGAGCGATCCCGTCGAGCTGGCCGGCCTGAAATTCGCCAACCGCGTGGGTCTGGCCGCCGGGCTCGATAAAAACGCCCGCTGCATCGACGGCCTGGCCGCCATGGGTTTCGGCTTTGTCGAAGTGGGCACCGTCACCCCTCTGGGCCAACCGGGCAACCCCAAGCCGCGCATGTTCCGCCTCACCGAAGCCAACGCGCTCATCAACCGCCTGGGCTTTAACAATGAAGGGCTGGCCGCTTTTCTGGCCAATGTGCAGCGATCCAGCGTGCGCAAGCAAGGCGCGCAAAACACCCTGCTGCTGGGCCTGAACATCGGCAAAAACGCTGCTACGCCGATTGAAAACGCCGTCGACGACTACCTGACCTGCCTGGACGGTGTCTACCCGCACGCCGACTACGTCACCGTCAACATCTCCAGCCCCAACACCAAAAACCTGCGCGCCCTGCAAAGCGACGAAGCCCTGGACGCCCTGCTCGGCCGCATCGCCGAACGCCGCGAGACCCTGGCCAAACAGCACGGCAAGCGCGTGCCGATTTTTGTGAAGATCGCGCCCGACCTCGATGATGCCCAGGTCGATGTGATTGCCGCCACGCTCAAGCGCCACGCCATGGACGGCGTCGTCGCCACCAACACTACGCTGAGCCGCGACGCCGTGAAAGGCATGCGCCATGCCGAAGAAGCCGGCGGCCTGAGCGGCGCGCCGGTGCTGGAAGCCAGCAACCGCGTCATCGGCCAGCTGCGCGCGGCACTCGGCAAAGGCTTTCCCATCATCGGCGTGGGCGGCATCATGAGCGGTGCGGACGCCGTCTCCAAGATCAAGGCTGGCGCCGATGTCGTGCAGATCTACACCGGCCTCATCTACAAAGGCCCCGAACTGGTCACCGACGCCGCGACTGCGATCAAAAACAGCCGCTAGACCAATAGGGACTTGCGCAAGCAGCTATTGAATTAATAGCAACGAATCCGTAAGGTACGGCATTGGCTTACGGAGCTTTTTTGCGCGGCACCGCTGCCGCTCGCGGCCTGGCCACTTTGGCCACCTTCTTCTTCACCGCGCCCACAGCTTTACGCGCCACCCCCAGCTCCACCCACACCGGCGCATGGTCGCTGGCATGTTCCTGCCCGCGCACCCAACTGTCTACCCCGGCGGCCTTCAGGCGCGGCGCCAGTTCTGCATTCAACAGGATATGGTCGATGCGCAAGCCCGCGTTGCGCTGCCAGTGCTGGCGGAAATAATCCCAGAAGGTGTAGATGCGCTCTTGCGGGTGCAAATGCCGCAGGCTGTCTACCCACCCTTGCCCCAACAGCTTTTCATAGGCCGCCCGGCTTTCGGGCTGCAACAAGGCGTCCTTGCGCCAGGACTTGGGGTTGTAGATATCAAAGTCGGTCGGCACCACGTTGAAGTCACCGGCCAGCGCAACCGGGTGGCCCGAACCGCAGAGCGCCAGCGCATGCCGGTGCAGGCGCTCAAACCAGGCCAGCTTGTAGTCAAACTTGGGGCCTGGCTGCGGGTTGCCGTTGGGCAGGTACAGGCAGGCCACAATGATTCCGTCTACTGCGGCCTCCAGGTAGCGGCTTTGGTCATCTGACGCATCGCCGGGCAGCTCACGCCGTATTTCAACCGGCGCCTCACCCTTCGCCAGAATCGCCACGCCGTTCCATGACCGCTGGCCTTTCCATAAAGCGCCGTAACCCGCTTCCCGCAGCTCGGCCTGGGGAAACACACCGTCCAGCGCTTTTAATTCCTGCAGGCACACCACGTCCGGCGATTCTTTGGCCAGCCAGTCCAGCAACTGCGGCAACCGCGTCTTGATGCCGTTGACGTTAAAGGTCGCGAGTTTCATCAGGCCCCGATCAAACGCCGGCCAACCCCAATCAAACCCCGGGCGAAGGCTTCCCCCGGCCCGGCCCGCGCCGGAAAGCCTCGGCGCCGCCGCTGCCGCC
>NZ_JBFUGX010000663.1:0-2203 GCF_056402675.1 Polaromonas sp. P3_C2
TCGTCATGTTGAGCGGCCTGTCGCCGACATAGCGCGGCCCGAAAGGGTCGGGCACCCAGCCGCCCGCGTATACGCGGCCCGCGGCGTCGCGGTAAGGCGGCAGGAAGACAAAGTTGTCCTGGTAAACCGGCTGCAGAAAGGTTTTCTCTTCGCTGCGGCTGCTGGCCGCTACGTCAACCTGCAGCCGCCCTGCCTGGCCTTCCGGCGCGCGCCTGAGGCCGCGTTTCTCCAGTTCGGCCTGCACATAGCCCTCATAGGTGGCTTGTTCCAGCTGCCGTGTCGTGTCCACCGGCGTGATGTAGCTGAAAGTGGCGCCCGCCGTATCGCCCGGCCACTGGTTGAAGCTGGTCACGCGGGTGGTGATGGGGCTGGCGCAGGCCGTCAGCAGCGCGGCCAGCAGCAACGCAAGCGCCAGGCGCAGCGGGAAAAACACGGAAATGGCGCCGCCCTGGGTGCCGGGGCCCGCGGGCGTTGGGTGGGCAAAAGTAGTCATGACGAATGGATACACCAAGGTTCAATTTTGTTCCACGGCGGGGGGCCGCTCAAGTAAAGTCGGCGCATGCGCTGACAGCGGACCGGGCTTTGGGGCAGGTGCCGCAGCGGGCCGGAAAGGCCAGTATGCACGGATGACAGACAGGGAGACACCATGAAGTGGGAAGGCAATCGCGAATCCGACAATGTTGAAGACCGGCGCGACGGCGGTGGCGGGGGAGGCGGCTTCGGCTTTGGGGGCCGCAGCGTCGGCATCGGCACCATCGTGGTTGCGCTGGTGGGCGGCTGGATCTTCGGCATCAACCCGATGACCATCCTGAGCCTGCTCAGCGGCGGCGGATCCCCCGCACAGGTGCAGCAGGGCCCGGCCCCCAAGCCGCCGGCCGATGACCGCATGGCGAAATTCGTCTCGACCGTGCTGGCGGACACCGAAGATGTCTGGACCGACGTGTTTGCCAAGGGCGGCGGCACTTACCAGAAGCCGCGGCTGGTGCTCTTTCGTGGCGCCACGCAAACTGCCTGCGGCCAGGGCCAGGCCGCCATGGGGCCGTTTTACTGTCCGGGCGACCAGAAGGTCTACATCGACCTGGGCTTTTACGAAACCCTCCGTAACCGTTTGGGAGCACCCGGCGACTTCGCCCAGGCGTATGTGATCGCGCATGAGGTGGGCCACCATGTGCAGAATCTGCTGGGCATTAGCGGYAAGATGGACCAGATGCGTGGCCGCGTCAGCAAAGCCGAATACAACGCCCTGAGCGTTCGCCTGGAGTTGCAGGCCGACTGTTTTGCCGGTGTGTGGGCGCATAACGCGCAGAACGCGCGCCAGATACTGGAGCAGGGCGACGTGGAGGAGGCCATGAACGCCGCCGCCAAAATCGGCGACGACGCCCTGCAGCGGGCCGGCGGCGGCGCGGTGGTGCCCGAAAGCTTCACCCACGGCACCAGCGCCCAGCGCCAGCGCTGGTTCGACACGGGCCTGAAAACCGGCAGCGTGAAGGCCTGCGACACCTTTAGCGCCCGCAGTATTTAGCCGGCAGCCAACAATTAAGAGTGAAATCGGGCTGTAGCCCTTTACTGACGCGCGCAAACAGCTATAAAATAGATAGCAATAAAGGGGTGTTGCCCCAGTGGCTGCCCTGGCCCAAATGGMCCTGAAAGCGCAGTGGGCCGGCAAAACCGGCATCGGGGCCTAAAGTGCGACAATAGAAGGCTGAGGAAGCGCTGCAACAGCCCCATCACGGTCGGTGACCGTGCCACGCCGGGCGGCCTGCCGCGCTCCCTTTCTTGTCAATGGTGCAGCGGTGCCGTTGGCTGCCAGCGCGCCGGTCCGCGCGCCCTTCGCAAGACAACCCGCAGAGTACCGCCGAGCCTTTTATGACATCCTCTTTTTCCAATCTTTCGCTGGCAGAACCGCTGGCCCGCGCCGTAGCCGAAATGGGCTACGAAACCATGACCCCCATCCAGGAACAGGCCATCCCGGTCGTCCTGCAGGGTAAAGACGTCATGGGCGCCGCGCAAACCGGCACCGGCAAGACTGCGGCTTTCGCGTTGCCCCTGCTGCAGCGCATGATGAAGCACGAGAACGCCTCGACGTCGCCAGCCCGCCACCCGGTGCGTGCGCTGGTGCTGCTGCCCACGCGCGAACTCGCCGTGCAGGTGGCCCAGCAAGTCGAGCTGTACGCCAAATACACCAATCTGCGCAGCACCGTGG
>NZ_JBFUGX010000664.1:0-2201 GCF_056402675.1 Polaromonas sp. P3_C2
TGCCAAGGTTTTCCCTCACGCGCAGGGTGCCGTTGGCGGTGTAACCCGTGCTCGAAACATAGTCGACCAGCCACTCACCCATCATGGGAAAGCCGCCGCCGGCCGCCTTGTTGTTGCCCTGGGGCGTGGGCTGTGTTTCGGCAGACGCCTTGACGGCGTCGCAGCCCCATGCACGCACCTTGCAGCTGGAACCACCCTTGTCCCGGCATTCCGCCATGGCCCGCGCCTGGGTGTTGGCGCTGGTGGTGCCGGTGCCCCAGCCATACGCGTTGGATCCCTTGGCCTGGTCGGCGGCATAGGCGCCGCACTGGCCGGCGAAGCGCAGCACGATGGAGCAGTCAGTACCGCATTCGCGGATAGAGCGCTGGTCGGCCAGGTCCGAACTGGGGTGGTTGAATGAAAAGCCATACTTTTCACCCTGCAGGGTGTCAATGGCCAATGAACCTGCCGCCATGGCCTGGCTGCCGGCAATGGCCAGCAACAGACTTATGGCAAACCGGGCGACGAGAATTTTCAGTCCTGAAGTCATCATGTTTCCCTCCAAGGAAATATATTTGTATGTACCTGCCTGGAGAATGCCGGCGCGCGGTGCTGCTTGCCGACAGACCCATCGGGATTATCCGCCGGGTTTTGATCGGCGAAGCACGTTTACAGGGGGCTGCCTGCGGCAAAAGCCGCAGCGTGCAACACTTGGGTTTCATCTGCCTTGGTCCGCGCACCCCGCGAAAGCCGAAGCGCATCAACAGCCAAACAAGCGAAGGAAACCCGCATGCCCACGCCTGAAACCGTAGACCGCTTTGTTGCCCGCGTTGAACAGAACGCGCACACCGAAGCGATTGAAGAGTTCTACACGCCTGACGCCACTATGCAAGAGAACCAGCAGCCGCCGCGCCGTGGGCGCGACAAGCTGGTGGAGGGTGAGGCAAAAGTGATGGCGCGCGTGAAGTCGGTCACGTCAACCTGCGTGCGGCCGGTGTTTATCAGCGGTGACAAGGTCGTCATCCGCTGGGTGTTCAATTTTGTGTGGGCCGACGGCAGCACCATGCGCATGGAAGAACTCGCTTACCAGCGCTGGGAAGGCGAGCGCATTGCCGAAGAAACGTTCTTCTATGACCCGGCCCAGCGCACGCCGGTGCCGGCCAAGTAAGCAGGCCGGCGCGGTCGTGCGGGGAGCGCGATCAAGCTGCCTTGATCTCGATGCGCCGGGGCTGTGCGTGCTGCGCCTTGGGTATGCGCAGCTTCAGCACACCGTTCGCGAGTTCGGCGCTGACTTTCTCGGTGTCGAGCTCCTTGCTGAGCGTGAACACGCGGTGAAAGCGGCCCAGCCCCACTTCGGTGTGGGTTGACTGCAAACCTTCGGGCGCAGACAGGGCCGACTCGGCATCAATCGTCAGCGTGTCGGCCTCTACCTGCAGGTGCAGCTTGTCGCGCGGCACGCCGGGCAGGTCGGCATACAGCGTAATGCCGGTGCTGTCTTCAATTACATCGACGGGCGGCGTCAGCGCGCCATTGGCGTAGCGCGATGTGTCTTTCTGCGCCACTTCGTTTGCTTGCCCGGTTTGCATGCTGCGGCCGGTGGTGCTGCCGTTGTTGGCGCTTCCATTACCGCTGCTCCGTGCGGCGCCGCTGTTGCCGCCGGTTTGTTGTGTGTTGGCGTAGTTCATGGCTTGCCTCCTTTCACTGGATGGCGATGCGGCGCGGCTGGGCTGAAGCGCGCCGCTGGATGGTGATGTGGACCAGGCCGTCCTTGAAGCTGGCGTTCACGGCGTCGGGGTCGGCGTCGTCGGGCACGGTGAGCACGCGGCGGAAGCTGCCGGCAAAGCGCTCATTGATGTGCAGGGTCGATTGCGCGCCCGCTTCGGGCAGTTCAGTCTTGCGCTCGCCGGCAATGGTGAGCAGGCCGCGCTCCAGGCTGACGTCGAGCGACTTCGGGTCAATGCCCGGCGCAAAGGCATACACCTCTATCGTTTGCGGTGTGCCGCCAATGTTCAAGGCGGGAAAGCTGCTGCGGCCAAAGCCGCGAATGCTGGGAGACAGATCGAAGGCCTGCTGCACGTCGCGCTGCAGGCGATCGAGTTCGGCGAACATGTCGCGCGGAAATAACGATCGGTACATGGCGAAAACCTCCATACGGGTTGAACATCAGTGCGCTGGAAAACCCCCAAAAAAGCGGCTTCCGGCGCCCGGGAAGAGGATGTAGG
>NZ_JBFUGX010000665.1:0-2201 GCF_056402675.1 Polaromonas sp. P3_C2
ACCGTACCCTGCGCCTCTATGGGTTTGTGGACGCAGGCAATGTTTTTGGTGAAAATGAGCGTTTTCGGGTAAATGACTTGCGGGCTTCCACAGGTATTGGTATCAGCTGGATTTCCCCAGTGGGTCCCTTGCGCATCGCTATTGCGACGCCGCTGCGCAAAATGCCAGGCGATAGAATAGAGCGGTTGCAATTCCAAATTGGTACATCTTTCTAATGAAGCATTTTTCAATCAAAATTTTCCTGGGCGTTGCCATTGCACTGGCGGGGTTCTCCGCAAGTGCGCAGGAGTTCAAAGTCGGGATTGTCAATCTGGACCGGATTTTCCGGGAAGCCAATTCCGCGAAAGCCGCCCAGACCAAACTTGAGCAGGAATTCAGCAAGCGTGAAAAAGAGCTGAACGATCTGGCGACCCAGCTGAAAACACTCTCCGACAAATTTGAGCGTGAAGCCCCGACGCTCGCGGAGAGTCAGCGCGTTTCACGGCAAAAGCAGCTTGTTGACCAGGATCGGGACTTCCAGCGCAAGCGCCGTGAATTCCAGGAAGACCTGAACACCCGCAAGAATGAAGAACTCCAGCAGGTCATCGAACGTGCGAACAAGGTTGTGAAGACGCTGGCTGAGACGGAAAAGTACGACCTGATTCTCCAGGAATCGGTCTATGTCAATCCCAAGCATGACATCACCGACAAGGTGATCAAGGCGTTGAACGCTGCCCGTTGATTGCGGGGTGTTCACCACGATCACCATCGTGAAAATGGCAGGCGCAGTGTGACACTCCGTCTTGCCGATATCGTTGAATCCCTAGCCGGTGCAGTACAGGTCGAACTGGTCGGCGACCCCGGCCTGCAGATAGAGCGGCTCTCTACGTTGGAGGCTGCCGGTCCCGCGGACCTGAGTTTCCTCAGCCACCCCAAATACTTGTCCAAGCTCGCGCAGTCCGAGGCTGTCTGCGTCATKGTGGCGCCCGCCGCGCGCGAGGCCGCAGTCAAGCGTGGCGCCTGCATCGTGACAGACGATCCCTACCACGCTTTTGCGTTGGTCACCCAACTCTGGAAGCGGTGGCATTCCCCGCAGGTGGTTCCGCACATTCATCCCAGTGCCTATATCGATCCCTCTGCCACTGTGGCGTCCGGCGTTTCGATCGGTGCATTTGCCTGCATTGGCCAAGGCGCGGTGATTGGCACGGATGCGCGGATTGCGGAGCATTGCGTCGTCGGGCGGCATGTGCAAATCGGTGCGAACACCCGGTTGTCGGCGCGCGTGACCGTGGCCGACGGCTGCCGCGTGGGGGAGCGCTGTATCGTGCACTCCGGCGCGGTGATCGGCGCTGACGGTTTTGGCTTTGCGTCGCACCAGGGACAGTGGGTGAAGATCGAGCAACTTGGTGGTGTGCAGATCGGCAATGATGTCGAGATCGGTGCCAACACCTGCATTGACCGCGGTGCGCTGCAGGATACGGTGCTGGAAGACGGTGTGAAGCTCGATAACCTGGTCCAGATCGGCCACAACGTCCGGGTTGGCAAACATACCGCCATGGCCGGCTGTGCCGGCGTCGCGGGCAGCGCCACGATTGGTGCGCATTGCACGGTGGGGGGCGGCGCCATTGTGCTGGGCCACCTGACGCTCGCCGATGGTGTGCATGTCTCGGCTGCATCGGTGGTAACCCGATCCATTTTGAAGCCCGGGCATTACACCGGGCTCTTTCCCATCGACGACAATGCTGTCTGGGAAAAAAATGCCGCTACGCTCAAGCAGCTTCATACGCATCGTGAGCGTCTCAGGGAGGTCGAAAAAGCCATCCTGCACTCAGGACACACTCAAGAAAAATCATGATGGATATCCACCAAATTCTCAAACAGCTGCCGCATCGTTATCCCATCCTGCTGGTGGACCGGGTGCTGGAAATCGAAAAAGGCAAACGCATCAAGGCGCTCAAAAACGTCACGATCAACGAGCCCTTTTTTATGGGGCACTTTCCCCATCACCCGGTGATGCCGGGGGTATTGATACTGGAAGCYATGGCGCAGGCGGCCGCGCTGCTGGCCTTYGMGACGCTGGGCGTCACGCCCGACGACAAGACGGTCTATTACTTCGCCGGYATCGAYGGYGCACGCTTCAAGCGCCCCGTTGAACCTGGCGACCAGCTGATCATGGACGTCACACTGGACCGCATGAAGGCCGGCATTTTTAAATTCAAAGG
>NZ_JBFUGX010000666.1:0-2193 GCF_056402675.1 Polaromonas sp. P3_C2
ACCCCATCGCACGCAAGGCGATCAGTACCTCCGCGATGTTTGCGGGCACATCCTCCTTGTCGTGCCAGCGCACCCACAAGCCGTTACCCGAAAATAACTGCTCGAAAGTCAGTTCTTTGGTTTTGAGCAGCCCAAAGAACTCCAGCGCTTGCGCACTGCGCCATTCAACAACACGCAGACAATTGATCGCGAAATCGCGGGTCTGTGCCAATGCGTGCAATTGCGCCGGGTTGGATTGCGCGATCGCTGCAACAAATATGCGATAGGAATCGCCAACCGCCGGGTGCTCATCGTTTAGCAGGTCCAGGTGATTCAGCGCGTAGTCCCGGCCAAAGAACGTATCGGGGGAATCGGGCGTATCGGCGACCAGGCGCCAGGGATGTACCCGCTGCAAATGGTCAAAAAGCACACCACATTGAAAATAACAGGCGTAGACATACAGCGCTTGCACCTGCGATTCGCCAAGCTGTACGACATCAATGTAGCGCGCCATCGAAGCTACATCGTGGTGCTTGATCGCGGTTAGCAAATTTGCATAAGCGTCACCCTCGTAAGCGGTCGCCGGAGAGATGAGCTGTAAATTGAGCGGCCATAATTTATCGCGCGCCGCATAGCGGTCTGCCGCATTCGCAATCCAGAGCGGAGAGCCCATCGATGAATCTGCATTCAAATCGGCGTTGCGATGCCTGAGTGCGCCAACCATGCCCACCCCGTTTTCCGTTGCACAAACGTGATGTATCGCAGCCAAACCATTCCGGTCACGAATATTCGGCTCGGCCCCGTGGCGCAGCAATCGATACATTGCGCCGTTGCGCTTGTCAGGAAGCCGTGATGCGACCAACAACGGGGAATCTCCGTTCGCATTGCGGGCGTTCACATCGCAGCCTTGTGAAATCAGCCATTCGATGTCTTCATCGCCGCAATGACGATAAGTTTTTGCCGCATAGTGCAGCACAGTATCGCCATCATGGTTCGCACGGTTCAAGTCACATTTCGCCAAAACACTACGCGCCGCAGGATAGCGATCTATGAAGTGGATAAGGTGCCAAAACATCAATACGCCGGCGAACTCTTCGTTTGGATCAGCGAGCGCCTTGAAGTATTTGCTCGCCAAGCGCACGCCAAGGTGACTGGAAAGGCCCACCGCAACGCGCGGGTCAAGCGCATCCAGGCGTTCAATCAGTTGATCTTTATTGATCGACTCGCCACCGTATAGGTAAGTTTTTTTACCCCCCAGGTCTTGATCATTACTCACTGTCTGCACGATCAAGGTCGCGCCGGGCAACTTCTTTAATAGCGCGCTCGGAAAGCGAAAATTGGAGTCATGCGTAAAGTCGAGTTGTAGAAAATTTTCCGCCTCTCGTATTCCTTCCAGATAGGGATTTTCATCTTTAAACTTGGTCTTGACGCCAAGCTCTGCCACCTGTTTGTTGAACGACTGCGCCGAAGTCGTCAACAACTCAAACTGCGCCTGTATCTGTTCACGTGTCGCGCGATCAACAAATAGTATCGACAACTGAGTTTCATTAAGAGACATACTTCTATCCTTGGAGCTTGAACGAAATGATCCGAACCTGAATTCAGGTGATCACAAAAGCTCAGCGAGCCGCRCTTCAATCGTCTTCAGCATGTTCACCGCATCCACCCCTTTGTTGCTGCGCTTAATGTGATTCTCAAGCAGCGTCTTGGCTCTCTCCAGGCGTGGCTGAGTGGGCAACCAATGCGCCATGAGGATTTTTGCTGCCGCGATATGGCCTTCATCCAATGCCTTCAGCATGGGGTCATCGCTTTTTTGACTCAACGCAAATTCATGGTGCTCAATGGCGTTGGGGTTGGCGCCGCGCTTGAGCAGCATGCTGACGAGTTCAACGCTCCCGCTCGATGCAGCCTTGTGCATAAGCGTTATCTGGTCGGAGCCGGTCGCGTTGACATTGCAGCCTGCATCGAGCAGCAGTTCAACCACATCGGCATGCCCATCCCTAGCTGCATTCAGTATGGGTGGTTCAGGCTCATAAGAACTAAACGCCGCATACGGCATATCCAGATCAACGCCCAACTTTGCCAGCGCCCTGATCTTGGCCAGGTCATGCCCGCGAATCGCCTTGTGAAGATCACGTGGCACATCACCGGTGTAGGCGTCGGAGGGTGGCGAGGAAACCATGCCCCGCGCCTTCAGGTAATCCACTGCACCCT
>NZ_JBFUGX010000667.1:0-2184 GCF_056402675.1 Polaromonas sp. P3_C2
TTCCAGGGCGGCGCCTTTGAATACCTGCCCAAGCCGTTTGACCTGCCAAAGGCGGTAGAACTCATTCGCCGCGCAGTGGAAGAAAGCCAGCGCGAAGAGGTGGCTGAAGAGCGCATGGCCTCCGCGCCCGAAATGCTTGGCCAGGCGCCGGCCATGCAGGACGTTTTCCGCGCCATCGGACGGCTGAGCCAGAGCATGGTGACTGTGATGATCACCGGTGAGTCCGGTTCAGGCAAGGAATTGGTGGCGCGTGCGCTGCACAAGCATTCGCCCCGCGCCAACGGGCCCTTTGTGGCCATTAATACCGCGGCCATCCCCAAGGATTTGTTGGAGAGCGAACTGTTCGGCCATGAGCGCGGCGCGTTCACCGGCGCGCAGACCATGCGGCGCGGCCGCTTTGAACAAGCTGAGGGCGGTACGCTCTTCCTCGATGAAATCGGCGACATGCCGTTTGACTTGCAGACGCGCCTTTTGCGTGTGCTGAGCGACGGCCATTTCTACCGCGTCGGCGGGCACAACGCCGTCAAGGCCAACGTGCGTGTGATCGCCGCTACCCACCAGGACCTGGAGCAGCGCGTCAAGGAAGGCGGCTTCCGCGAGGATTTGTTCCACCGCCTCAACGTGATCCGCCTGCGCCTGCCCGCACTGCGCGAGCGGCGCGAGGATGTCTTCATGCTGACACGCCACTTCCTGCAGCAAAGCGCCAAGCAGCTCGGTGTGGAGCCCAAGCGGATTTCCGACACGGCGCTGCAGCAGCTCAGCAACTTTGGTTTCCCCGGCAATGTGCGCCAGCTTGAAAACATTTGCCACTGGCTCACCGTTATGGCACCGGCGCAGGTGATTGAGCCCAAGGATCTTCCACCCGAAGTGCTGGGCATTGTTCCCGAATCGGGCAGAAACCCGGTTTTTGCCGAGAAGGCTGGGGTGGCCAAAGTGGAGTGGTCGGCAGGCGCCGCGGAGAAAATTCCTGCCAGCCATGGGGCTGAAGCGGCCGTACCGGTTCCGCCGGTCTCTGGCCCTGAACAGAGCTGGGAAAGTGGTCTTGAAGCAGAAGCTCTGGCGTTGCTGGCGACCGGTCGCAGCGACGTGTGGGATGTGCTGACCCGGCGTTTTGAATCCAAGCTGATCCAGACCGCACTGGTCAATACACGCGGGCGCCGCATTGAGGCGGCTCAAAAGTTGGGCATAGGCCGCAACACTATCACGCGCAAGATTCAGGAACTCAATCTGGAGTAGATGGAGCCCCCACGCTCCCCCACTGCGTGTGGGTCGCTGCCCCCCGAGGGGGCCGCCCGCCTGYGGCCCGGCAAAGCCGGTTCCACGGCTCATGCTGGCTTGAAGAGTTCAGTGGCGTGACCAGCGGGGATTTTCACCAGCGGAGGCCGCGGGACTGGCTTTGCCAGACCGCTGGCCTCGCCCCCTGAAAGGGGGGAACGGGCTACACGCAGTGAGCCTGGACGGGGGTTAGCTCAATTCCAGGGTCACCGGCGCGTGGTCGCTGGGCTTTTCCCATTTGCGCGGTACGCGGTCTATGGTGCAGCCTTTGACTTGCGGCTTCAGGGCGTCGCTGACCAGGATGTGGTCGATGCGCAGGCCACGGTTCTTCTGGTAACCGAGCATGCGGTAGTCCCACCATGAAAAGCTTTTGGGCGGCTGCTCGAACATGCGGAAACTGTCGGTCAGGCCCAGCGCCACCAGCTGGCGGAAATGCTCACGCTCTTCCTTCGTGTGGTGAATGGTGTCGCGCAAGCCCTCCGGGTCGAACGAATCCTGGTCTTCCGGTGTGATGTTGAAGTCGCCCAGCAACACCAGTTGTGGGTGGGCTGCCATCTCCGCGCGCACATAAGCCTGCAGACCTCCCAGCCAGCGCATCTTGTAGGCGAACTTTTCGCTGCCGGGCTCCTGCCCATTGACGAAATAGCCGTTCAGCACCCGGATGGGGCCCGCAGGGCCGTCCACCGTGGCGGCAATAACGCGTGAGTGCTCGTCCTCAAAACCGACAATATTTTTCACCACGTCGCGCAGCGGCGTGCGCGAAAGGATCGCCACGCCGTTGTAGGTTTTCTGGCCGAATGCGGCGGCCTCATAGCCGGCGGCCTTGAGCGCTTCCAGCGGGAACTTGTCGTCCGTCATCTTGAGCTCTTGCAGGCACAACACATCGACTGGATTGGCCGCAAGCGAGTT
>NZ_JBFUGX010000668.1:0-2176 GCF_056402675.1 Polaromonas sp. P3_C2
CTTCAAACCCGTTGTGGTGTTGGGGCAAGAGCTCGACAGCCGCCGCACGGAAGACTTGCGGCCGGTCACGAATCAGCAGCCGGTTGAGCTGCAGCAATTGGCCAGGACGGTCAATTGGCTGATGCAGCAGCAGCAGGAATCGCTGGATCAGCAAAAGAAGTTTCTGGCCGATGCCTCCCACCAGTTGCGTACGCCCTTTGCGGTGCTGCGCACCCAGCTGCAGGGCGCCATGTCCGGGCAGCTGGACGTGCGGGAAACGCTGCCCAAGATGCTCAATACCGTGGACCGTTCCAGTGAGCTGGTCCGCCAGTTGCTGTCCGTCGCCAAGATGGAACAGTTGGTACGCCGGGCCAACTGGGTTGAAGTGGACCTGGCCACAACCGCACGTGATGTGGTCATGGAATTTGCGCCCTTGCTGGCCCGCAAGAAACTTGATTTCTCGATGCAGGCCATTCCGGTGCGCCTGATCACCGATCCCTGGTTGTTGGGAGAGTTGATCCGTAACCTGATGTCCAACGCTATTCAGCACACGCCCAAGGGCGGCGCTCTGGGCCTGGTGATTCGGGCTTYGCCCAGCGAAACCGAACTGCTGATCTGGGACAACGGTGGCGGCATGGATGAAGCTGTCCAGGCCCGCCYGTTCGAGCCTTTCCAGTCATCGTCGGGAACCTCTGGCGTCGGCCTGGGGTTGTCAATTTGCCGCCAGATTGCACTGTCGATGAACGCCGGAGTGGATTTGTTCAACCGCGTGCAAGACAACCATGTGGTGGGGGTGGATGCTGTCGTCCGGTGGCCCCAGGAAGTGCCCCATGAGTAGCGCCGTCCAGTTCCAGTCCATCAGCAAGACCTTTCCCAATGGGGTCCGTGCCCTGTGCAATATCCACTTGCGCATACCGTCCAGGCAACTGACGACCTTGCTGGGGCCGTCCGGTTGTGGCAAGACGACCCTGTTGCGAATGGTGGCGGGACTGGCACGGCCCACCTCGGGCCGGGTCCTGCTCGACGGGGTGGATGTGACCGACATGGGCGTCGAACAACGTCCCATCAGCATGGTGTTCCAGAGCTACGCCTTGTTTCCGCATCTCAACGTACTGGACAACGTGCGTTACGGGCTGCGCATGCTGGGACTGCACCCGCGCGAGCGTGACGAGCGCGCGCGGGCTGCGCTGGGCATGGTGGGGCTGCAGACCAGCGCCGGGAGCAACACCGCTGTGTTGTCCGGGGGGCAGCAGCAGCGTGTGGCCCTGGCCCGGGCGCTTGCGTTGCAGCCGAAGGTGTTGCTGCTGGATGAACCGCTGTCCAATCTGGATGCGGGTTTGCGGCGCCAGATTCGGGAGGACATACGCGCCCTTCAGCAAAACCTGGGGCTGACCGTGCTGTACGTGACGCATGACCACGGCGAAGCCATGGCGGTCAGCGACACCGTGGTGGTGATGCATGAAGGACAGGTCACGCAGGTGGGCACACCGCAGGAAGTCTATGAGACGCCGCACAGCGAATTCGTTGCGGCCTTCATGGGAGACGCCGTGATGTTTGACGCCCAGGCTGATGCATCCGGCGCGATTCAGCTGGGGCCCCTGCGCATCGCGCCCGGACTGACGCGGCGGCAGGGAAAAGTCCGCCTCGTGGTGCGCCCGCATGCCTGGCGGCTGGCACCCGCCAGCGGAGAAGGCCTGCCCGGAAAAGTTCTCTCACACGCCTACCTGGGGCGCAACACCGAGTACCACGTGCTGACCGCACTGGGGACATTGATGGTCCTGGTGCAAAGCGAGACACTGGTCCGCCAGGTGGGCTCGCCGGTCAGCGTGCATCTGGGCGCACAAGGGGTGAGTGTGGTGATGCCCTTTGACTGAACACATCAACACACTGCACGCATTCAATCGGGCCTCGCCGCCCATCCTTCAGGAGATTAACGTGAAAAAGACAGCACTCTTCGCAGCTCCCTTGCTGCTGGCCCTCGGACTTCCGGTGTTTGCCCAGGAAGGGGAGGTCAATATCATCTGCGCCGCCCAGGCGGACTGGTGCAACCTGATGCAAACCACCTTTGGCAAGACCAGCGGCATCAAGGTCAACATGACGCTGAAAGGATCGGGTGAAGCGCTGGCGCAGATCACCGCCGAGCGTGCCAACCCCAAGACCGATCTCTGGTTTGGTGGCACGGGTGACCCGCATATGC